>NZ_JACJQS010000019.1:0-81377 GCF_014696755.1 Anabaena sp. FACHB-1391
CTGTTCCCTGTCAGCTGTCACCTAATTTATGTCAGAATCAGGATATCCAGGATGAAAGGATGTACAGGATGAAGATGAGGATTTTCTGATGATGTCAATGATTTAATATGGTGGGTTACGAATAGCTAACACACCCTACTATAAATAATTTAAGATAGTTCTTCCTTATCATGTCAACTGATGAAAGGATGTACAGGATGAAGATGGGGATTTTCTGATGATGTCAATGATTTAATATGGTGCGTTACGCTGTCGCTAACACACCCTACTTTTAAAATTTAAGATAGTTCTTCCTTATCAAGCTTAGGATAACATATTTAAAATCCTTTGTCAACACCTAAAAAGCAAATTTTTCGCGGTTTTTTTTGCATTTTGTTGGCTGTTCCCTGTCAACTGATGAAAGGATGTACAGGATGAGGAGGGGGATTTTCTGATGATGTCAATGATTTAATATGGTGCGTTACGAATAGCTAACACACCCTACTCAAAAAGCTGTTCCCTGTCACCTATCCCCGTGGCGTAGCACCTGTCACCTAATTTATGTCAGAATCAGGATATCCAGGATGAAAGGATGTACAGGATGAGGAGGGGGATTTTCTGATGATGTCAATGATTTAATATGGTGCGTTACGAATAGCTAACACACCCTACTTTTAAAATTTAAGATAGTTCTTCCTTATCAAGCTTAGGATAACATATTTAAAATCCTTTGTCAACACCTGAAAATCAAATTTTTCGCGGTTCTTTTGCGTTTTGTGATAATTGTAGGTTGGGTTAAGCCACAACGTAACCCAACAAAGTCCTAACAAGAAAGTCCCGAAGTTATTGGGTTTTCTCAACCCAACAAAGCTATTAACTAAATAGGAAAGTACCTCCGAACAGGTTTAAACTCGCATTGGTGCTATTAAATCCTGATGTATCAGATAAAATCATTAATGATTGACCAGTACCAAAACCAGGATTACCAATAATACCATCCCCAGCCCGCACTAATGTAGAATTACCTGATGTAATTACATCAAAACTGGCAATACCTGTAAAGTTCAGTTTATCGCCACCGACACCGCGCACAAAGTGGTAAACTGTATCTGTAGCATCACCAAGAACGTAATTAACGTTATCTACAGCATTATCGTTTAAACCTAAATACAAGGTATCGTTACCGAAGCCACCTCTGAGAATGTTAGCTGCTGCGTTACCTGTAATGCTGTTATCGAGGTCATTACCTGTACCGTTAATAGCGGTTGTTCCCTGTAACGTTAGGTTTTCGGTATTGGGGGTTAAGGTATAGGTTACAGTTGTGAAAACGCTATCAGTTCCTTCATTCACGTTTTCTGTGATGATATCTGCTGTACTGTCCACATAATAGGAGTCATTACCAGCGCCACCAATGAGGGTATCATTTCCTAAACCACCAATGAGAACGTTATCGGCTGCGTTACCTGTAATGATATTATTCAAGTCATTACCTGTCCCATTAATAGCCGTTGTTCCCTGTAACGTTAGGTTTTCGGTATTGGGGGTTAAGGTATAGGTTACAGTTGTGAAAACACTATCAGTTCCTTGATTTACTAATTCTGTGATGATATCTGCTGTATTGTCCACATAATAGGAGTCATTACCAGCACCACCAATCATAGTATCAGCGCCCGTACCACCTGTGAGAACGTTATCGGCTGCGTTACCTGTAATGATATTATTCAGGTTATTACCTGTACCGTTAATAGCGGTTGTTCCCTGTAACGTCAGGTTTTCTACATTGGTGCTGAGAGTATAAATTACACTACTGTAAACGATATCAGTTCCTTCATTCAGGTTTTCTGTAATGCTATCTGCTGTATTGTCCACATAATAGGAGTCATTACCAGCGCCACCAATTAAAGTATCAGCACCCGCACCACCAGTGAGAACGTTATCGGCTGTATTACCTGTAATGATATTATTGAGGGTGTTACCTGTACCGTTAATAGCGGTTGTTCCCTGTAACGTTAGGTTTTCTACATTGGCGCTGAGGGTGTAAGTTGCTGCGGTGCTGAAAACAATATCAGTTCCTTGATTTACTGATTCTGTGATGATATCTGCTGTACTGTCAACATAGTAGGAGTCATTACCAGCACCACCAATAAGGCTATCATTTCCTAAACCACCAATGAGGGTATCAGCGCCCGCACCACCATTAAGAACGTTATTACCAGTGTTACCTGTAATGGTATTATTGAGGGTGTTACCAGTACCGTTAATAGCGGTTGTTCCTTGTAACGTTAGGTTTTCTAGGTTGGCTCTTAATGTCCAAGTGATAAAAGATTCAACGGTATCAATACCTTGATTTAAAACTTCAGCAATGATATCTCCCACATTATCTACTACATAAGTATCATTACCTTTACCACCGATTAATAAATCTGCACCTGTTCCCCCGTTGAGAGTGTCATTACCATCTCCACCACCTAAATCATCGTTTCCTGTACCTGCTTTAATCCAATCATTACCAGTAGTACCATCAAAACTGACTGTACCTGTAAAGCTAGTTAAATCAAAGCGTTCAAATCCGAATACTGTTGTCCCAGGAATATCTAATTGATTGGTGGTGTTACTGGTATCTATGGAGATAAGAGCATTAGCTGTTCCTCCGGTGATAATTAAGGTGTCTGTGCCATTACCACCTTTGATGGTGTCGTTTTGTTGTAAATTAGCCCATGTACTGGTGATGGTGTCTTCTCCATGGTCAGCATCTATGATATCTTGTTGGGGTGTGGTGGTGAAACTTTCGTTATCGTTAAGGTCAGTGACTCCAATGGTTAATTGTGTTTCAAAGAATAACCCACCCTGGTCTGTTGTCCTGAGTCGAACGCTGTAACTGTTTTTGGTTTCAAAGTCAAAGACAAAGTTGGTGGTAAGTTGATTTCCGCTAATGGTAAATAAACTATTATCTGTTGCACCGTCTCCGGTGACTAAGCTATAAGTAAAGGTGTTTGCTGTATCTGGGTCTGTGGTGGTGAGATTACCCACTACTGTACCAATAATTTGGTTTTCCGCAATTGTACTGGTGGAGAGTGTGAGGCTGGTGGGTGCTTTGTTAATAAACTCACTCACGTCTATGATTTGTAGTCCTGAATACCCATCACCTACGTAAGCATAGTTACCGACTACTTGCACACCTCTAGCATAGCCAGATGTATTATAATTGCCCTTGAGGGTGGGGTTTGTGGGGTTGCTGATGTCAATTATTTGTAGTCCTGAACCATCATCAGCTACGTAAGCATAGTTACCGACTACTTGCACACTTATAGCATAGTCAGATGTATTATAATTGCCCTTGAGGGTGGGGTTAGTGGGGTTGCTGATATCAATGATTTGTAGTCCTGAATACTCATCAGCTACGTAAGCATAGTTACCGACTACTTGCACACCATAAGCATAGCCAGATGTATCATAATTGCCCTTGAGGGTGGGGGTAGTGGGGTTGCTGATATCAATGATTTGTAGTCCTGAATACCAATCAGCTACGTAAGCATAGTTACCGACTACTTGCACACCTACAGCCCCGTTAGGTGTATCATAATTGCCCTTGAGGGTGGGGTTTGTGGGGTTGCTTATGTCAATTATTTGTAGTCCTGAAGAATCATCAGCTACGTAAGCGTAGTTACCCACTACTTGCACACCTCTAGCACCACCAGATGTATTATAATTGCCCTTGAGGGTGGGGGTAGAGGGGTTGCTGATATCAATGATTTGTAGTCCTGAAGTCCAATCAGATACGTAAGCATAGTTACCGACTACTTGCACACCAGTAGCCAAGCCAGATGTATCATAATTGCCCACTAATGTGGGTGCAAATACTCCCTGGTAGTTGTGGAGGGTGTGTGCAACAATATCTGACAAATGTAGAGATGTTCCATGGAACGTCTCTGTAACGGGAATGTTCACCTCTAACTGCCAATTTCCCCCTAATGCTGCATTGCCGGTTTTTGTGGTGGAGGCGCTAATGGTGGCTTTGGTAATTTGATGTAATTTGTGAATAAATTCTGCCCCAGCGTCTCCGGCAGCGACGTTACAACCATATAATAAAATATTCTGAGGTTGCCACTGTTGTAATTGTTGGGTGTAATTATGAATATTAGTTAAGTTTAGTTGACTATTGCCTAAATATAAGCATCCAGGCGCACCGTGGGAAAGGATGTGAATGGTGGTGATGTGGGGATATTGTTGTAAAATTTGGCTAACTTGCTCAATTCCGTCTTGATCTGGGGAAATAATAACTGTTTTTACGCCCTCGATAATTCCTGCTTGGAGGGTCTGATAGTCGGAAAGGGAGGCATCAATAAAAACAATTGTTGTTGCGGTTTGACGGAGAAAAGAGTTATTAGACATAATTTTTTCCTTTGCACCTGGTACTGTTGGTTTTTGTTATATGGGGTAGAAAATGAGCAACTTCACGTAATAAAACCTTGTCATAATATGATGGTAATTGATTAAAGTCAGAAGTACAACCGTATTTTTTAAAATTTAATGTGTGTTAATTAGTGTCATATACATAATACTCTGGTAACATTCATGTTTTTACATTTGTCAGAATCAGGATATCCAGGATGAAAGGATGTACAGGATGAAGATGGGGATTTTATGATTATGTCAATGATTTAAAATGATGCGCTACTAGTCGCTAACACACCCTACTCAAAAAGCTGTTCCCTATTCCCTGTTCCCTGTCACCTGTCACCTGTCACCTAATTTATGTCAGAATCAGGATATCCAGGATGAAAGGATGTACAGGATGAAGAGGGGGATTTTCTGATGATGTCAATGATTTAAAATGGTGCGTTACTAGTCGCTAACACACCCTACTCAAAAAGCTGTTCCCTGTCACCTATCACCTGTTACCTGTCACCTAATTTATGTCAGAATCAGGATATCCAGGATGAAAGGATGTACAGGATGAAGAGGGGGATTTTCTGATGATGTCAATGATTTAAAATGGTGCGTTACTAGTCGCTAACACACCCTACTCAAAAAGCTGTTCCCTATTCCCTGTTCCCTGTCACCTGTCACCTGTCACCTAATTTATGTCAGAATCAGGATATCCAGGATGAAAGGATGTACAGGATGAGGAGGGGGATTTTCTGATGATGTCAATGATTTAAAATGGTGCGTTACTAGTCGCTAACACACCCTACTCAAAAAGCTGTTCCCTGTCACCTATCCCCGTGGCGTAGCACCTGTTCCCTAATAAGATATTCTGTCTATGCGTCTGAGTTCACTTGATGTGTTTCGTGGTATTACCATTGCAGCGATGATTCTTGCTAATATGGCAGGAGTCGCTGATGATGTTTATCGTTCCCTGAGTCATGCACAATGGCACGGTTGTACACCCACCGATTTAATATTTCCTTTCTTTTTATTCATTGTTGGTGTAGCAATGACTTTTTCTCTGTCAAAATATACAGCAGAGAACAAACCTAACAAAGCAGTTTATTTACGTATTCTCCGTCGGGCTGCTATTTTATTTATTTTGGGTTTACTGTTAAATGGTTTTTGGAATCAAGGTATTTGGACATTTGATTTAAGTAGTATCCGCTTGATGGGGATATTACAACGAATTGCTTTAACTTATCTATTTGCATCTTTGATAGTTTTAAAATTACCTCAGAAAAATCAATGGCTAGTAGCAGGAGGATTACTAATTGGTTATTGGCTGATAATGATGTATATTCCTGTTCCTAATTATGGTGCAGGAGTGCTGACGAGGGAAGGTAATTTTGGTGCGTTTATTGATAGATTAATTATTCCCAAAGCACATTTATATAAAGGTGATGGATTTAATTTTATGGGAGATCCTGAAGGACTTTTTAGCACTATTCCAGCCATAGTTAGCGTTTTAGCTGGGTATTTTACTGGACAATGGCTCAAAGATAAAAAACAGGCTAATTCCCAAACTAGCATGGATTTAGTATTATTTGGTTTGTGTTGTTTAGTAATTGCAATTATTTGGGATGTGGCATTTCCCATTAATAAGAAAATTTGGACGAGTTCCTATGTTTTATTTACCACTGGTTGGGCATTAATGTTATTAGCAGCTTGTTATGAGTTGATAGAAGTGAGGTTAATAAAACGCTGGAGTAAACCTTTGGAAATTATGGGACTAAATGCGATCGCTCTTTTTGTGGCTTCGGTAATTCTAATTAAAATTACAGTGAAAACCCAAATTGGTACAGGTGAAAATGCCATTAGTATCTATAATTGGATTTATCAAAATATTTTTGCATCTTGGGCGGGAAATTTCAACGGTTCATTTTTATTTGCACTTGTTACCCTGTTATTTTGGTATAGTGTTGCTGTTTTGATGTATCAGAAACGCTGGTTTATTAAAGTCTAAATAAAACTCTTGTGGGACGGGCATCTTGCCTGTCCAAATTCTGTAATAAATTCATTCTTTCACCTCAAAATCTACTTGATCATAGATATCTTCCAGCAAAATTTGACAAGCAATAGCAGCTAAAGCCGTTGGTCTGTAACAAAAACTTGATAGGGTTGACGTTTAAGAGCAAAATTTAGTATGGCATAAAAATTGCCAGCAAGTTGGTTGTGATCTGGTGTTCCACCTGTCTTATGTATAATTAATCCATTAATATATTCATGTCGTATATCTGAATTTACTTCTAGTTCTAGATATTCTGCGGGTGAATAGTAGAGTGTTTCTTGTGCAATAGTCATGATATTTCAACTCCCAAGGCTGCAAGTTGTTCGTTTATCCAATCTGTAACTGTGGTTTCATCTGTTTCGATGGCTTTTTCTACTCCTATTTTAGCAATTTCTAGGAGTTGTTTGGATGTTAGTTTTAGTAAAAATGATAATTTTATTCACTAAACGCCGAGAAGTTCCAGAAATACTGGAACTCTCAAACTAGATACCCGAATTAGTGTAAAACTAATTCCTACATTTTGAGTCAGTTAACACAATATTTGTGACTTTACTTAACAAAATCAAGCCACCAATTAAACCGCAACTTCCTGGGCTGCCAACACATTAATCTCATCTAAAATCCGCCAAATTTCCTGCATCATAGGATCTAAACCAGTGCGAGTTACCGCCGAAATTATGAAAACTGGGGCTAAGGCCAGATGATTTAATTGTGTAGCTAAAGCTTGCAAATCAACGGTTTCCCTATCAACAGCATCTATTTTATTCAAAGCTAAAATTTGCGGACGTTTAGCTAAACCTCGTCCATAGGCTTTAAGTTCTTCTTGAATGGTATGATAATCAGCAATGACATCTTCACTTGTCGCGTCAATTAAGTGTAATAAAACCCTTGTCCGTTCAATGTGACGTAGGAAATCATGACCTAAACCCGCTCCATGGGAAGCACCCGCAATTAAACCAGGAATATCGGCGAAAACTGTACCATCACCTGTGGGTTTTTTGACTACACCCAAATTAGGAATTAAGGTAGTAAATGGATAATCAGCTATTTTGGGACGCGCAGCCGATAAAGAAGAAATTAATGTAGATTTACCAGCATTTGGTAAACCAATAATTCCCACTTCTGCTAACAGTTTCAACTCTAAACGTAATACCTTTTTTTCACCTTCTAAACCAGGAAGTGCATATTCGGGAACGCGGTTACGATTACTTAAAAAATGTTGATTTCCCAGTCCACCTTTTCCACCTTCCGCAACTCGAAAAACTTGTCCAGGTTCAACTATATCGCATAGTAAAACACTTGTTACCGCATCATAAACAGCAGTACCACAGGGAACTTCGATAATTAGATCTTTCCCCCCTGCTCCAGTGCAATTATTTGGACCACCGCGTTCTCCGTCCTCGGCTTTAAACAGATGTTTATATCGAAAATCTAGTAAGGTTTGGAGGTTGGTATCAGCCACAAAAATTACTGAACCACCTTTGCCCCCATTTCCTCCAGAAGGACCCCCTGCGGGTACATATTTTTCTCTGCGGAAAGCGACAATACCATCACCTCCTTTACCTGCTTCTACTTCAATTACTGATTGGTCTATAAATTGCATAATTAGTCAGTTGTCAGTTGTCATTTTCTTTTTGAAAAATTACCAATATATTTTTCGGTAATTCGGTAATATACCATTTTCTAGTCCACTCAGGTACAAAATTATCTGCTTTTATCTGCGGTGAACTTCTCTATTTTTGTACCTATTTTGTACCTATGAGGATGGGAAATGCTATTAACTTTAAATATAAGGTGTAATATCCTCACCACAGTCATCTGCTAAGTATGAAAGAGCGCGGAAGCGTAAACCTACCATTTGTTCATAAAGGGGGTTAATTTTACAAAGTGGGGAATATGAACTATTTTCCGGCCAAATAAAGTTACATCTCTTTCAAAGGGACATTGGGAAGGAATCATTTTACACAAAAACCGCGCTACTCTGGGATCTTGAATATCTAACCCGTCTAACCATTGACGCAAGGGATTTAAAACATCAGATGTTGGGGGGGGTTGAAGTCCAGCCGGTGGGGAATCTTGGGTTTGTGTGCTATCCTCTAGGGTATGACGTAAGGCTGTGAGTAAATTTTCTTGCAGTTCTAATTTTTGACATAATTGCTGAAGTAGATCATCTTCACTAGGAGAGTATATACCATCAGCGATCGCTACCATTACCGCTGTCCGCAAAAAATTTTCCGCTATGGGTGTACCTTTACCCAATATAGCCGCTAATTCATCAACTCCAATTATTTCTAGGCTATCCCATTCCACCGTAGGGGTTAATTCATTTTTGGTCAGATTAGTAATTAATTCCTGTTCTTGAGCATCAAAATTACCATCTGCCCAAGCAATTGTCAGTAATCCACGCAACCAAGCAATAATTTGTTCACTACTGTAAGGAGTTTGAGCAACACTGATCATCATAACTCACGCCTCAAAATTTTCTTAGTCAATATTCAGCTATCTTGAAATAGACAATAATTACTCATGTCCTTGATTTCTTTGAGAAATCAGGGATTTAAAGTTCTAGTCCTGCTTTCATATTATTCGCAACGGCATAAATTATGGGTATAATTGGTTATATTTATAATAAATCAGGTGTAAAGTATGTTTTCTTTTGGTATTGAACATGAAGTGGCTTTTCTTAATCATCAAGGAAAATTCGCCGATTTCCATAATACAAAATTTGCCGATTTTCAGCAAATTATTGATAGATTACCCATTTATGCCACTGACTACCCACAATTAAGAGTTGGTGATGCTGGAATTAAGAAAAAGCGTTGGTATATTGAAGGATTTGAAAGATTTAGCGAGTCTGAAGAAGTAATTGACTGTTTAGCTAAAGGGATTGAAATTAGAACCACTATCCATTCTACTATTCAAGGCGCAATTGATGAATTAACAGCCAGTTTTAATTTACTCTGTGAAGTTGCTGCTAATTTTGGTTTTTCGCCAGTTCTAGCCAGTTTTAACCCCTATACTTGCGTATTTCAGCCAGAACCTCCATTAAATGATTTTGAAATTAGACAATTACAAGCTTATCCAGATGAACAAACTGCTCATATTTACATGGTTTCTTATGGACCAGATTTGAATATTTCCTGGGAAAATTTGTCTACTGAAAAGTTAATTGATATTGGTAAAAAGTTGACCTATTACAGTCCTTATATCATTCCTTTTAGTTATAGTTCCCCTTTTTATGATGGTGATTTATGGACAGGTTTATCAGTGAGGACATTTATCAGAACTGGAAAAAGATCAGCAGCATTAGTTTTTGTGGAAACAGCAGAAGAAATAATCAAAAGTGTTCCCTCATTAACAAAAATTGCCCGCATTCCTTCAGAAGTGGGACGGATAGAATTTAAAGCCTGTGATAGTTGTGATAATTTCGCTATTTATGCAGGTTTATTAGCTTTATTAAAAGGTTTAGTATTAGATGAAACTTTACCAGGCAGAGCCATTATACCTGATACTAACTTACATCAAATTTCGGCAAAATATGGCTTTGAAAATGAAGATATTTTCCTTAATTCTACCAAACTTTTACAAACTGCGGAAATTGCCCTTAAAGATGATTCGGACGTTGAATTTTTAGCCCCACTAAAAGTCATTTTATCAGAGCAGAAAACAAAATCCCATGAATTAATTCAGTTATTTGAAAATTTAGGTTCAATTGAATTAACTCTCAAGGAGACCTATCACAAATTATCACAAAGATGAAAACTGCTGTAATTAGCAATACTACATTTTTAATTCTTCTCTAGGGTGCTAGGGGGAATTTTTTCAATGGGAATTAGTGTTTCCATAACAGTTTTAGCAATGGGTGCAGCTACTGTAGAACCATAGGCATTTTCTCCCTTGGGTTCGTCTACAATTGCAAAAACCACATAACGGGGAGATTCCACAGGTAAAATAGCGACAAAACTAGTAATTCGCGCACCTTTAATATATCCACCATTAGGACTGGCTTTTTGGGCTGTTCCCGTTTTTCCACCAATACGATATCCTGAAATTCTTGCCGCTTTACCAGAACCTTCATTAATTACTGTTTCCATCATTTCTACAACATGATGAGTAATTGTAGGTGAAAAAACTTGTCTTGGTTCTGGGAGATTAACTGAATAGTGTATCTGTTCTTGACTGTCAATTAGTCCTCGAACTACATGAGGTGTAACTAATTTACCACCATTAGCTAATGCTCCGTGCAGTTGTACCAATTGTAAGGGAGTCAGAGAAAAGCCTTGTCCAAAAGATGTAGTTGCTGGTTCAATAGCTGAAGAGATAAATTTTTCTTGATTTTTTAATTGACCGCTGACTTCAAAAGGTAAATCTGTTTTAACTTTTTGTCCTAGTCTTAAACGTTCTAGCCAATTGTAGTATATGGATGGTTTTAATCGTTGCATCATTCTTACCATGCCAATATTACTAGAAGTTTGTAAAATTTGAGGAATAGTCAATTGACGATAACCAGTTTTTTCGGCATTTTTGATAGTATGTGTACCAATTTGGATAGAACCAGGATCTTCAAATATATCATCTGGTTTAATGATACCATTTTCTAAAGCGATCGCCACATTTACAGGTTTAAATGTTGATCCCGGTTCATAAAGATCAGCTACAGTCCAGTTTTTAAATAAGGAAATATCAGACTTAGCATACTCATTGGGATTATAAGTAGGCTGAGAAACCAAAGCCAGCAAAGAACCATCAAGTGCATCCATGACAATTACTGCACCTCGTTTGGCTTTAAACTTAGTCATCTGTTGTTTTAAAGCCGTACGCGCTGCCCGTTGTAGACGGCTATCAATAGTTAATTGCAGTTTCAAATCATCAAAATGCAGTAGTCCCTGAGTCGCGTAATCTGGCATTAATGACCCATTACCAGTCTTACTCATTCGCACCGTTTGTCCAGGGCGTTCTAGCAACTTCTCCTGACTGTATTCTACACCGGCTTGGCCACGACGGTCAAGATTAACATAGCCTATCACATCTGCCGCCAAATCATCTTGGGGATAAAATCGGGAGTATTTTTGAATAAACTCAAACCCATTTAAACGTAATGATATCAATTTATCAGAAATTTCCTCGGATACACCAGAAGCTAATAAAATACCACTACTTTTACTTTGGAATATTTTAACTAGTTCGTCCTTATTTTTACCAATAATCAGACCTATTTTTTCGGCAATTTTCTCCTGAGAATAATCAAATAATTTGGGATGGGCATATAAATTATATACGGGGCGGTCAATAGCTAACACATTATTATTTCTATCTGCCACTGGACGACGAGGAATGTACAGGCGTAAATTGACCATTTGCTGATTTCGCGCCCTCTGAGTCAATTTTTTTCCCTGAACAATTTGTAGCTGATATAAGTTCAATGCTAACCCTACCATAGCAATCATTAACACACCCCATACAGCTAACAGTCGTAATTTGGTGTTGGGGCTGTTTTCTGGTATTTTCGGAGCAATATTTACCGGTGGGGGTTGTTTAAAGAACTTTCGTTCCCGTCTGAATACTAAATTACGTAAATTTCCGAATTTTTTTTGACTTGATAGCTTTCGCATTGCCATAACTTATGTTTGATAATTAACAATTAACAATAGACAATTACAGCAGATTTTACATCAATGCTGTATCAATTATTAATTATTTTAATATCCCAGTGGAGATGGAGGTTCTGGTTGTGGGTCTGGTTGGGAAGTTGATAATGACGACTGAGGATAATTACTAAATTTCGGTGGTAAAAAAATTGTTTTCTCAGAGGTGGGTGATACCAATTCCGTATCAGGCTTTTCTGCCTCTTGTGCCATCTTGCTAGTCAGTGTTGCATTAGCAGTATTTAACTGTCGCTCATGACGTTGTAGGTTTTTAAATTTGCGGTAAGACTGACTCCAAAGCTCTTGGGAATATACTGTCCAACCATAAACTATTAATGCCGCTACCACTAATACAAATGCTAAAACTGACGAATAGCGATTGACTTTATATAGACGTAGCAACCATACAGGTATAGTTCCAGTATCACTAATGTCATGTAAACTGGTACTTGATTGCTCTTGGGTATAAGCAATGGGTTTTTTACGTCGTTCTCGGATTGCTGTATTATTTCTGCCAAATACGGAAAAGTTGAGCCAACTATCCTGAGTAACGGGGGATTTGAGTGCTGTCGCTTCCCTAGCAAGTCGGGAGGAACTCTGTATTTTTTTATCAAGACTCCGAGAACGTCGTCTATTTAACAAAGGAGAGTTGCGCCAGAACCAAGTATTTTTTGCCAAAACGGCTGATTTACGTTCAAGAACCATAATTTTTCTAATGGTAAATACTCTATCTTCGATGATGATGATATCTTGCCTAAAGTTACATTTCTAGATCAAGTTGGAGCTATTCTAACCTTGAGGAAGGCAAAAATTACGATTAGTTCGTATTACATATAACCCACAGAAGTGTTACGAAACATAATAGGTTGAAATATGTAATGAGAAAGCCGTTAAAAAAAATCAATAAATAAGGTATCTTATTCAACAGGCGAAATATTTTATGCCCACAATTGGTGAAAGAGGAGTTATGAAGACAAAAGTTTTTGGTTTGGCTCTTATGTTAAGTCTTGCTACCATGCTTGGAGCTTGTGAAGGTGGCGGTGGACCAACCGCTACTCCTAGTTCTCCAGCAGCAACAGCGGGTGGTGAACCAGCAGATACTGGTGCTACCCCTAAAGCGACAACATCTCCCACAGCGACAACATCTCCTACAGCGACTCCCAAAAAACCTTAGTATAGGATTGTGAGTCTTAACTCCTGGGCTGGATTTAATTCTTGCCCAGAGTAAGTTCTTCTTGTTGGTTTTGCCAGTAATCAGAATAATGTCAATGTATGTTGCTACTGCAATTTAGTACATCCCATTATTGTCGCAAAGCTCGGTTAGCCTTGGGTTATAAGGGAATTAGTTATCAAACTGAAGATCTCACCCCAGGGCTACATATCTTGAAGGTAAAGTCGTTAACTGGGTTAACGACGCTACCTGTTCTATTACCCCAAATTATAGGACAACCTGAAGCTATTGCTGACTCTACGGAAATTTGCAAATTTTTAGAAAGTTATCAACCTGAACCTCCTCTATTTTTAACCGATTTAGCAGAGCAAAGTCAAGCTGCGATGTTAGAAGATTGGTTAGATGAAAGCATAGGTACGGCTACTAGGTTTGTATATTATCAATTTCGCGCTGGTGAGGGTAAAGCAATTGACCCATCACTATTTAGCCAAATGGTGATTAAAATAGTTAGACAACAATATGGTATTAATGATACTACTGTTGAATTAGCTCAAAAAAGACTCGCCAATGCTTTGTCAGTATTATCTATGTATTGGCAAAATAGCGATTATTTAGTGGGTGGCCGTTTGAGTATAGCTGATATTGCCGCAGCAGCTTTGTTGAGTCCTTTAGCACTAATTCCTGATTATCGTCAGCAATATCCGCAGGTTTTTGCACGCATTATCAATATCCACCAATTATGCTCTGAACCATTACCACCAGGACTTTAGAAATTAAAGCAGGATTCGGAAGGTTTGATAGATGAAACCCATACTTTTTTTTATTCTGAGTGTTACTACTAGTGTTTTGGTCGTTTTAGTAGGTCATTATGGTCAAACGGTAATGGCATTACCACCACAAGAAGATATACCAGAGGAGATATTGCGAACAGAAATTATTTTAGCAGCGCGATCGCCCATTGATGGTAAAGTGGTTACGCCGGCCGAATATGCCCAATTAGAAGCACAAATGGAAATTAGTCCGCCACCACGGTTAAATGCTACCATCCGCGATCAATTTTTTCTGTTACAAATACGGAAGGTATTATTACAAATTTTCCCATTTTTAAATATTTAGTGAAGAAAAGGGATAAACAATAAGTAATATTTATGATCAATAATCAATGACTAATGACTAATGACTAAAGATGCGAGAATATAAAGAGATAAAAATTAGATTTAGCTAATCATCGTATATCACATAGGTAGCTTCATGTCCATAACCACGGTCGCCCCTGAACAGGTTAATCGCATCGTTCACAATCAACATCATGATCCGTTTGAAATCCTGGGTTCTCATCTCATCGAGCAAAATGGTAAAACTGTTTGGGCAGTGCGAGCATACCTACCAAATGCCAGTGCTGTATGGGTGGTAGTTCCAGAAGAGCGGAAAGAATACCCAATGGACACAGTGCATGATCCTCACTTTTTTGAATGTACCATTGAAACCGCAGAACTGAAAAATTATCAGTTACGGATTAAAGAAGGGGAACATGAGCGGGTTGTGAATGATCCTTATGCCTTCCGTTCTGCCCACTTAACAGAATTTGATCTGCATTTATTTAGTGAAGGCAATCATCACCGCATTTATGAGAAATTGGGAGCGCATACTACAGAAGTAGATGGTATTAAAGGCGTTTATTTTGCGGTTTGGGCACCCAATGCCCGCAACGTCTCTGTATTAGGAGATTTTAACCTGTGGGATGGACGCAAACACCAAATGCGGAAAGGACACACAGGGGTTTGGGAATTATTTATTCCCGAAATCGGTGTAGGAGAACATTACAAATACGAAATCAAAAATTTTGAAGGACATATTTACGAAAAATCTGATCCCTACGGTTTTCAGCAAGAACCACGTCCGAAAACAGCATCTATTGTTACAGACTTAAATTCCTACACCTGGAATGACGAAGACTGGATAGAAAAGCGCCGACATACTGACCCCCTCAGCCAACCTATTTCCGTGTACGAAGTCCATTTAGGGTCTTGGTTACACGCTGCTAGTGCTGAACCAGCCAAATTACCCAATGGGGAAAATGAAGCTGTAGTTGTGGTTTCCGAACTAAAAACCGGCGCCCGGTTTCTGACTTATCGGGAATTAGCAGCTAAACTCATTCCCTACGTCAAGGAATTAGGATATACCCACTTAGAACTTCTACCCATTGCCGAACACCCTTTTGATGGTTCTTGGGGTTATCAAGTAACTGGTTACTTTGCGCCTACATCCCGCTTTGGTACTCCCGAAGACTTTATGTATTTTGTGGATGAATGTCATAAAAATGGCATCGGTGTAATTGTAGACTGGGTTCCTGGTCACTTCCCTAAAGATGGTCATGGTTTAGCCTTCTTTGATGGTAGTCACTTGTATGAACACGCTGATTCCCGCAAAGGTGAACATAAGGAATGGGGGACTTTAGTATTTAACTACAATCGTCATGAAGTCCGTAATTTCTTGGTGGCCAATGCCCTATTCTGGTTTGATAAATACCACATTGACGGCATTCGCGTTGATGCTGTTGCTTCCATGCTCTACCTTGATTATTGCCGGAAAGCAGGGGAATGGTTGCCCAACGAATACGGTGGTAGAGAAAATTTAGAAGCTGCGGATTTTTTACGTCAAGTTAATCACCTGCTGTTTAGTTATTATCCTGGTGTACTGTCCATTGCAGAAGAATCCACATCTTGGCCAATGGTATCCTGGCCTACCTATACAGGGGGATTGGGTTTTAACTTAAAGTGGAATATGGGCTGGATGCACGATATGCTGGATTACTTCAGTATGGACCCGTGGTTTCGTCAGTTCCATCAAAACAACATTACCTTTAGTATGTGGTATAACCACAGTGAGAATTTCATGTTAGCTCTGTCCCACGATGAAATCGTCCATGGCAAGAGTAATATGATCGGTAAAATGCCGGGTGATCAATGGCAAAAGTTAGCTAATATCCGTTGTTTATTTACTTATATGTTTGCTCACCCTGGTAAGAAAACCATGTTTATGAGCATGGAATTTGCACAATGGAGTGAGTGGAATGTTTGGGCTGATTTAGAGTGGCATTTATTACAGTATGAACCACACCGACAGTTAAAAGATTTTTTCCAGTCTCTTAACTATTTTTACCGTTCTGAACCTGCTTTATACAGTCAAGATTTTGACCAAGCAGGGTTCGAGTGGATTGACTGTACTGATAACAGCCATAGTGTAGTTTCTTTTATCCGTCGTGACAAAAATTCCAGTGATTTTATCATTGTGGTTTGTAATTTTACTCCCCAACCCCATTCCCACTATCGCATAGGTGTTCCAGAACAGGGTTTTTATACCGAGTTGTTCAATAGTGATGCCCGTCAGTATGGCGGTAGTAACATGGGTAACTTAGGTGGTAAGTGGACTGATGATTGGTCTTTGCATAATCGTCCTTATTCCTTAGATTTGTGTTTACCTCCTTTGGGTGTGTTGATGCTCAAGTTGGATAAACAGAATTCAGCACAAGTGATAGGCTAGTTGTTTAGGGTGGGCATTGCTCACCCTATGTGTTTATTAGCGGTTATATTAATGCTTTATCTGATTTAAAAGAAGAATACTTTCACTGTATTTCCAAAAAGCGATCGCTTATGATTAGATAATAACTAAATTATCTAGAGTTAATATGAACACAAATAAATTATTTTTAATATCTATTGCGACAATAACAGCGGCTTTAATATCAGGTTCAGAGGGTGTCATAGCTAATTCAAAAGCGAAAAAGTCTGTTAACTGTCCTGGTAAAAATCCTCAATTTGGTATTGAGTTTTTTCAGACTAATAATAATGGAGAAAGATATAAAAAAGGGATTAATCATGTAATTATTTTTAATCCTCAATCTCCCAAGTTAGATTTTAAAGTCAATGTCGGTTTAGATCATCAGATTTATGCTAAGGATTCTAGGGGAAGATTTCGCAGAGAATATGTACCAAAACAGTTTCGAGAAATTATCACTGATAGTAATTCTAAATTAAATGGTAAATCACCAATTGCAGCCATTAATGCTGACTATATAGATCCAAAAAATCAACCTCAAGGTTTAAATATTTCTCGCGGTGTTGAATATTCAGGAGTATTTAAAAATAGACGTTCTTCCTTTGGAATATCATCAGGAAATCCTCAACAACGTCAAGCCACCATGGGAACTGGAAGAAGAGGAACAAATATTCTCAATTATAATATAGTGGGGGGTAATGGGAGATTTTATAATCAAGGAAAATTCAAAGATATTTGTCAAGCTTTAGGAAAATTTGCTTGTCAAGGTGCTACTAATCGTTCTTTAGTTGCGATTACCAGTAAAGGTTTTGTAATTTTCCTGGTCAATGATGTGAAAGCTAATTCTATTATTCAAGTTTCTGCTAACAATCAAGAATTACTACCCCATCAATTTGATAATGTTTTAACAGGAATTGCTAGAAATAACTGTTTAGGGACAATTCAGGAAGGAATGTTATTTGATGGGGGAATGTCTCCAGGATTGTTTTATAATAATAAAATATATGTCGAGAATTTAGGTCCTATTGGTTCGGTATTTTTAATTTATCAAAAGTAATCAAATAACAGATTTATTTACTATGTTATCAGTCAAAGATGCAGAAACGATTATTTTCAATCATGTCCAACCTTTAAATCAAGAACATGATCTGGAAATTGTGGATTTATTGACAGCATTTCACCGAATTTTAGCAACTCCTGTAATTAGTTCTTTAGATTTTCCTCATTGGGACAATTCCGCAATGGATGGTTTTGCTGTACGTTATGAAGATGTGAAACATTCCACTTCTGAAAATCCCACAATTTTGGAAATTGTCGAAGAGATTCCCGCAGGATATCAACCTCAAAATACTATTAAACCAGGACAAGCAGCCAGAATTTTCACTGGTGCAATAATCCCAAAAGGTGCAGATACTGTAATTATGCAGGAAAAAACTAATTTACAGGAGAATCAAGTTTTTATTTTTGCTAGACCTCAACCCCAAGAATTTGTCAGAAAACAAGGAGACTTTTATCAAGCAGGAACAGAACTTTTACCAGCGGGAATTACCCTCAATGCAGCGGAAATTGCGATTTTAGCCGCAGCACAATTACCGAAAATCAGTGTTTTCCGTCGTCGACGGGTGGCGATTTTTTCTAGCGGTGATGAGTTAGTAACACCAAAACAAACTCTAAAACCCGGACAAATAGTAGATTCTAATCAATATGCTTTAGCAGCTTTAGTACGTAATTTGGGTGCAGAAGTGTTAACATTAGGAATTATTAAGGATAATCCTAGCGCGTTGACAGAGACTATCAATTATGCAATTAATAATAGTGATATAGTTATTTCTTCTGGTGGAGTTTCCGTAGGTGATTATGATTATATTACTAATATATTAACATCTTTAGGAGCAGAAATTCATTTTTGTGCTGTGCAAATGCGTCCAGGAAAACCTTTAACATTTGCTACATTTCCTAATTCTCTTTATTTTGGTTTACCAGGAAATCCTGTTTCGGCTTTAGTCACATTTTGGAGATTTGTAGAACCGACAATTAAAAAACTTTCAGGAATTAATCAGGGTTGGGAAAGTAAATTTATCAAAGTGAAATCTCATTGCGAATTAAAATCTAACGGAAAAATGGAAACTTATATTTGGGGTAATTTAAAATTAAATGATGGTATTTATGAGTTTCAGCAAACAAGTGGTAATTTAAATTCGGGGAACTTAATTAATTTAGCTCAAACTAATGCTTTAGCCATTTTACCAGTAAGAAAAACCTTAGTTACTCCAGGAGAAGAAGTTTTAGTTTTGCAAATAGGATAAAAGGAAATCAACTCTCCGCACCACTAAGCATACTGCCTAAGAGATCATGAATTTGTCAATATACCCAATAAATTCTCCCAGACTAGGAACATTATTAGCAAGGTGGATATATAGAAACTCGTAATCTAAATTAGATGCAAGTCTATTGAGTTGTTTTTCACTCTTGTTATAACCTTTACCTACATAGTTATAAATCTGTTTTATATCATCAGCAGGATGAGGTCTTTGTTCCATATCATCACTCTTAGGATTAAAACCAAAAATTTCTTGAATTTTATCTGGTGTTAAACTGGTATCTATTTTGATAAAATGATTATATTCTGCTAAAAACCATGCTTCTACTTCCATAACAGCAAGCACTATATTTATAGGAATTGATCCTTTTGGTAAAGAATAATTTAAACCTCTTTGCAGTTTAGATGTTTCAGCTATAGGTATTGGATAAACATCTCTTAGTCCTATTATTCTCTCATATCCTTCTATAGATAAAGAATTATATAGTTCTCTCATATCTGACACAACAGTTTCATCATTGCATGAATTATAAATTAAAACATAAAATTTTGTTGCAGAAGTAACAGTATCTTTCATTATTACTTGAGCCGAGTTACTATTTTCTCTATATTTAATTTCTCTAGAAATATGTAATTGGCCAGCAATTTCTTTTAGCAACTTTTGGACAAAAATTTGTTCCGTTTTACCCTCCACAAAAATAGCTAATTTTTTCACTGTTCTATATTCTCCTCATTACCAAACCCCTCTATATAGAATTGAGTTGCAAAAAAGTCAAAATTGTTTAATCCAGTAAATTTAAAATCATCAAATATTTCTTTTGAATTATGTATGTTATGAAGTTTAGCTAATCCTGGTTGTCTCTCAATTACTGACCAACATTCCAAAGGAACACCATTCATAATAAATCTATCATTAGTGGTCATAATTAACTGAACTAAACCAGTTTTTGCTTTATTAACCAGTAATTTAATCATTGCTGATGACCTTTCAAAATCTAGTCCTTCCCCAATATCATCTATTAAGATACAACTAGGCTTTTTAGCTAATAGTGAGTAGTTTATTTGAATAATTAAAGATAATACTCTAAACATCCCTTGAGATATTATTGATTGTTCAGTTTGATCTTTTAAATCACTTTCTTGAACATAAAGATATTGCAGTTTTACCTCTGGTAAATAGGATTTATCTTCTTGAAAAATCGAAGTTGATGGCGTTTTTGTACCAATTTCATCTATTCTGTAACCAACAAATAACATATCTGATTTGATAGATTCAATAAAACTTTCTCCTAACTCTTTTTCTCCTAATTTGAATATGCGAATTACATGATTTTTATTGTTGAAGTCTATATTTTTTTTGATTATCGCAACGCTTTCGGTATTAATTGCATCAAGACTACTTCTGCCTAAATCTGTTCCAAATTCGTAATACCTCAATAAATTTGCCCAAGTGTAAACTTCTTCAAAAAAAGGATGCTGGATAGAATCTCTTCGATGGAAAGCTGCGACTTCATTAGTAGGTGTTTGAAAATCAATTTCTTTTTCTAATTGTTTAGCCCAAATTTTGCCTTCACCTGATTTATCTCTCATGAGATAAAATTTAGATCCAATAGTGTAACTTTCTTCAATTACTAGACTATTCTCAACTTTCAATATGTAGACTTTTTTATTGTCTCCGTTATGAGAATCAAAAGTTAGTTTCCACTCTCTTAACCTACCATCAAGTCTACTGAGCTTTTCTTCACCAGATAGAAAATCTGATAAAAATTTAATACTTCTAAGCATTCTCGATTTGCCAGAAGCATTTTTGCCAACAATCAAGTTTACATTACCTAATTGACAACCATTTAAACACCACTCACTTGGCAAATCTTTATCTTGACAATATTCTATAAAGTCTAATTTCATATAGTTTTACTGATTACGTTGAATTAAGGTAACAAAAACGGCTGTTAGGTACTTATTATGCTATAGGAATAATATTTGATTTATGAAAAGATACTTAGGGTGCGTCAGATATTACAAATCTGTTGATTGAGAGAATTTATGCAGTATGACGCACCCTACAATACCTAATTTTTTTCAAGAATCAAATATGAGTTCTATAGATTAGCAATTCGCAAAAGAGAACAAGGAAAAGAGTAATTCCAGAAAAACCAGAATTACCCTTTTAAAAAGTTTAGGAAAAATTACGCAAAAGCAGCCATTTTCACATCGTTATTACCAAGAATTGCTTGTAATTCCTCAGCGTCTACGGTTTCCTTTTCAATTAGCATTTGAGCAATTTCATCTAAAACCTTGCGGTTATCGAGTAAAACTTCCTTAGCTCGACTGTAAGCAGTATCTACTAACTTCCGCACTTCTTCATCAATAGCAGCAGCAGTTTCTTCCGAGAAATCGCGCTCAGACATAATATCTCGACCCAGGAACATATTTCCTTGTTGACGACCAAGGGCTACTGGACCCAAGCGATCGCTCATGCCAAAGCGAGTTATCATTTGTTTAGCTACTCTGGCCACTTGCTGTAAATCATTAGAAGCACCTGTCGTCACTTCCTCCTCACCAAAGATAATTTCTTCAGCGAGACGACCACCTAAAGCCACGGCCATTTGATTTTCCAGATACGCACGGCTATATAAACCAGTGTCCATGCGGTCTTCACTAGGAGTAAACCAAGTCAAACCACCAGCACGACCACGAGGGATAATGCTAATCTTTTGGACAGGGTCATAGTCAGGCATTAAAGCACCGACTAAGGCGTGACCTGCTTCATGGTATGCTACTAAAGTTTTCCGCTTTTCGCTCATTACCCGGTCTTTCTTTTCAGGACCTGCTAATACGCGGTCAATAGCATCATTAATTTCATCCATCGAAATTTCAGTTAAATTCCGACGAGCGGCTAAAATTGCGGCTTCATTGAGTAAATTAGATAAATCAGCACCAGTAAAGCCAGGAGTCCGACGGGCGATTTTATCCAAGTCTACATCTTTAGATAAAGTTTTACCACGGGCATGAACTCTCAATATTTCGCTTCTTCCCGCGTAGTCAGGACGGTCTACGACTACTTGACGGTCAAAACGACCGGGACGTAATAAAGCTGCGTCTAATACGTCAGGACGGTTGGTAGCAGCAATAATAATAATGCCAGTGTTACCTTCAAAACCATCCATTTCCGTTAGTAACTGGTTGAGGGTTTGTTCCCGTTCGTCATTACCACCACCTAAACCAGCGCCCCGTTGACGACCTACCGCGTCAATTTCATCAATAAAGACGATACAAGGAGCATTAGTTTTCGCTTGTTCAAATAAATCACGGACACGGGAAGCACCCACACCCACAAACATTTCCACAAATTCCGAACCGGAAATTGAGAAGAAAGGAACACCAGCTTCTCCAGCTACAGCCCGTGCAAGCAGGGTTTTACCAGTACCAGGAGGTCCAACTAAAAGTACACCTTTGGGGATTTTCGCACCAATGGCGGTAAAGCGATCAGCATTCTTTAAAAAGTCTACAACTTCGTTTAGTTCTAATTTGGCTTGGTCAATACCCGCCACGTCTCCAAAGGTAACTTGGGTTTGGGGTTCCATTTGCACTCTGGCTTTAGATTTACCAAAGTTCATGGCCTGGCTACCAGGACCGCCTTGAGCGCGACGGAGGAGGAAAAATAGACCAACTAGCAGCAACACAGGGAAGAATAGGCTGCTGAGAGCCTTAAACCAAAATCCTTCGTCTGCTTGAGGTAGTACGGAAATATCAACACCTTTAGCTGTGAGGGTATTGATTAAATCAGGGTCATTAACTAAAGTAACGATCTTTTTCTTTTCGTCATATTTGGGTGTTACCAGGGCTGTAGAGCGGTCGGAACTCAAACTAACTCTCTCAACCCTACCCCGTTCAACTTCTTGGATAAACTGACTGTAGCGCCATGTCTCTCTGTTTTGAGGTTGTTTGTCAAAAAATGCTGTTCCTAGCGCAATGACAACTATAAAAAGGAGCGCGTACAGCCCCGTATTTCTCCATTTTTTATTATTCACCGATGTTGTTTCTCCTGTACTTGTTTGCTGCTTATACGTAGCTTCTCTAAGGAAGAGGACATTATGATAATTATGTTAACTTATCTTAAGATATCTCAAAATAGTCCTTTTGTCATGCTACAAATGATCTTCTATCCTCCACAAGTCTAAAATTTCAGAATAGTGGGACTTCTATTGTAATCATTCTCCACCAGACAAAGAAAGGCCAATCACCACTGACCACTAACCCATCAATTTTTTTCTGGTAATCTAATTCTGTTTGTACCGTCTGGCTTAGTGCCATTGTCATATTATTGCAGCTTATTGCAGCAATTTGTAACATTGTTGCGCTATTGCCCAATCTTCTTGAGTTTCTATAACTAAAACTCGCACCGTTGAGTCAAATGTAGCAATATCAATATCAATAGGTTGTTGTTGATTTTTCTCTAAATCAATTTTCAGTCCCAAAAATCCCCAGGGTTCACAAGCAGCTAAACGTATTTCTGCGGATTTTTCTCCTACTCCAGCAGTAAAAACTAATACATCTAGTCCTGCTAAACTAGCCAGCATCGCGCCGATACCAGACCGGAGGCGATGTACGTACATATCCCAAGCCAATTGGGCGCGTTTATTACCTTGTTCTTTGGCGGCTATCACATCCCTTAAATCACTTGATATTCCAGAAATACCTCGTAATCCTGAAAGTTTATTTAACATATTATCTAATTCTTCACTGGAGTAATTATACTGTTGCCATAAATAAATTAAAATACCTGGATCAATTGAACCACTGCGGCTACCCATCATTAAACCATCTAGGGGGGTAAATCCCATGGTTGTATCAATACTGCAACCATTTTTGATGGCCGCTAAGGAACAACCATTACCTAAATGACAAGTAATTATCCGCAGAGATGGTAAATCTTGACCAATAATTTCCGCAGCCCGATTAGCACAATACTGATGACTAATGCCATGAAAGCCGTAACGGCGAATACCTTTTTCTGCGAAATTATATGGGATTGGATAGATGGCGGCTGCATCTGGTAAGGTGCTATGAAATCCAGTATCAAAAACTGCCACTTGAGGAATATTGCCCAAACTTTTTTCCATAGCTTCAATACCTGCCAAAGCGGCTGGATTGTGTGCTGGCGCTAGATTACATAAACGAGCGATCGCCTGTTTGACATCTTCAGTAATTATTACAGATTCTTTGTACTCTTGACCACCATGTACTACCCGATGTCCTACCACATCAATCACTGATAAATCATCAATTACCTGAGTTGCACCATGTATGAGAGTAGACAACAAATAAGCAAATTGTACCTGCGGGGAATCACTGACAATAGTTTCTTGTAGAGTTGCACCGATAGCCGTTTTAACTGTAATTTCCGCCTGATTTTTGTCTTGAGTCCAGTTGATTTTCCCTTCCCAGAGGGGTTGGGGTGCTAGAGGAGGAATTGTGGTTGTCATGTCATACAGACAACTCTTTTGGCTGCTAGAACCGGCATTGAGGACAAGTATTTTCATAAATTCAGATTTACGCCCTGTACTGATTTACCGCGACAAATTTAAGTTAGGAATTGATAAAAAAGCCACTTAAAGTATAAGTGACTTTTTCATAATTTCAATTTAATTCCCAGTCATTGAAAAAAGAGATTAAGTAGGTGAACGGAAAAAAACCGACATAAGTAACGAAAAGTAAAGTTGCCCAGTTAAGAGTTCCCAGTTAAGAGTTCCCAGTTAAGAGTTCCCTTGTCATAACGAAAATTTTTAACGCCAACCTACTTATTTATCAAGACAATGGGGAATACCTAACACTGCACAAGGGAAATTTTTACCTAATGTTTCAATCATGGGATGATCCGTAGATTTGCAGCCTAAAAACAGAATATCAGCGGTTTCTAATTGGACAACTTTTTTAAGTTCTTTAGCAACATTACCAAAGCGCAGATGAGAACTAAATGAACCTTGCCATTCTTCAGCGAGAGTTTTTGCTTGCCAAATAATTCTATCTGCTTCCTGGAGAGAAGTTCTAGATTCTCTTGCTAACTGCGGTAAAATTGCTGTTCCTTTTGAGCGATTTAATCCCAATGCAACTGACTTTGATATATTCCCCAATTGATATTCTAATTGAGCTTGATTTTCAGGAACTTTGAAGATATCAAGAGACTGATGATTCAAGTTTTCTTCTACTACATAAACAGCTTGAACTGTAACTTGATAGTTAGTAGCTAAAGTCGTTTGGTGGGCAATCCAAAAAGCAATATCTAAGGCTGTATGACTTTGAGGAGAACCATTATAAGCAACAATTAGATTAGCTGATTTCGCCTTTGAACCTTTTTTAGAACATGATTTTTGAGTTCCTGGCAGTAAAACCATTTGTTCAATTAGGTCATCACGACCGATAGCACTTTGTAAACGTGCCAATATTGGTTTAATTTTCACAGTTTTAACTTCTCTCCCTTGAAACAATTGACCAATGAGAAGCGGGGATGACAATTTTAAATTTTAGATTTATCTGTAATCTAAAATCTAGAATTTATTAAGGAAGACCCAATCATAACTGGTATTACAGCCAAGATTTTGGGAGTTCCTTCCATTGCTGACGGAGTTAGCTGACGGGCTAAGACTGGAAGGTGTCTCTCATAAGATTAGCCCCAAATACTTGGTTCCTCCGCTCCAAATTCAGTTTTGATGAATTTGAATTAAGCTACCCACTAAAAATATAGTGACAGTATTACACTAGGTTGAGATAAAGTCAAGTTTAAGAATATTGAGTATACGCTTGTATTCAAGAGCTTGATTTATAATTTTTTCCAATTTTCCCCATATTTAATGATTTAAACTATTTTGATATAGCCAAAATTCACAAGTTATAATTTAGCCATAATTGGTGATTAAACCCACATTCCGCATCATTGGAAACTGGAAATTTTGTCAAAGTAATTTAGATTGACTGAGATTATCCTGTGCTGCTCCCTGTGTAAATTGCTTAGAGGATGTTTTAACAGTGTATCTCATATCCGTAATTCCTGAAGCATTTTCCAACGATTCCCCCTTCAAATAACGTTCCAGTGCATCAGTCACCAAATTATTCAGATTCACCCCCCGTTGTTGAGCAAATAAGGCCGCTTGACGATGAAGTTGGCTACCTACACGCACATTAAAACTACCCTTAAACGGCTTCTCAGGCTCAATACTTTTTTCTTCACATAGAGCCAAATAATCATCAACTGCTTCCTGAAAACTAGCCCTGAGACTAACTACATCTTCCCTTTCAAAACTAATTAAACTGCGGATATATTCCACCTGTCCGTAGAAGATTTTATCGTCATCACTATAGTGAATAGACCCGAAATAATCCTTGTATTGCATCATGTTATTCATAGCAATTCTTCCCCTTGGAGAATCTCGATAATCTGTTGAATCTGATATCGTTTGAGAATATTTTGAGGATGGGGTTTATGCAACGTAATAATCACTCCCGCATCATTGAGAAAACGCCGCCGAGAACCTCCCCTTTTTCCCGTGCTGACAACGACCACAATTTATTACACTATCATCAAAAACTAAAAACAGATGTAGAGACGTTCCATAGAACATCTCTACAGGGGTTTCAAAGCACCGACATTGATTAAGCGGTGACTTTCTGACTTTCCAAACGAGTCAATCTTTCAGCTAATAGTTGTTCCAAGGAAATCAAAGCCTTGGTAAAACCATCAATACCTTCTGCTAGTTTATCAGAAGCCATGCGATCGCCATTGTGCATTTGCTCAAAAGTCGCTTGATCAATGGAAATTTTCTCAATTGATAAATCCGCTACCTTTGCCGGATCAAGTTTCCTGGGTAATTCCCCTACAGTATTTTGCAATTCTGCCAACAAACCGGGAGAAATAGTTAACAAATCGCAACCAGCCAATTCAGTAATCTCGCCCATATTACGGAAACTAGCACCCATCACCTCAGTTTGATAACCAAACTTCTTAAAGTAGTTATAAATGGTGGTGACAGATAATACACCTGGATCTTCCGCTGGCGGGTAGCTATCCCGGCCTGTATCCTTCTTATACCAGTCAAGAATCCGACCAACGAAAGGAGAAATCAACGTTACACCAGCTTCCGCACAGGCGATCGCTTGATGCAGACCAAACAGTAAAGTTAAGTTACAGTGAATACCTTCTTTTTCCAAAATTTCCGCAGCTTTTATACCTTCCCAAGTAGCTGCAATCTTAATCAAAACCCGCTCTTTGGCAACACCAGCGGCTTGATACTGACCAATCAAATTCCGGGCTTTTGCTACAGTTGCATCTGTATCATAAGATAACCGCGCATCTACCTCTGTAGACACACGACCGGGGATAATTTGCAAAATCTTTAATCCAAAGGATACCGCCAAACGGTCAAAAGCCAGAGATACCACCTGTGCTTGACTAGCACCTACACCAGCATCTTTTTTAGCTTTAAGCAGCGTTTGGTCAACTATATCCTGATATTCGGGCATTTGCGCCGCAGCAGTAATCAGTGAGGGATTGGTAGTAGCATCTTGAGGTGTAAACTTTTCAATCGCTTGAATGTCTCCGGTATCCGCTACCACAACGGTTACTGCCCGTAGTGCTTCTAGTAAGTTCTTAGGCATAACATACTCCAATGTCAGTGGTCAGTAGTCAGTGGTCAGTGGTCAGTGGTCAAGGAACAAGGAACAGGAAACAGGGAATTAGGGAATTAGGATTTCCCAATTAGGAATTATCAACTACCCATTTTAGAGGTGTCAAGGCATAATTGGCTGTCCAATAGAATGCACTTTAATTAAATTGGTTGTTCCAGGTGTACCAATGGGGACACCAGAGGTAATCACAACCTTATCTCCCTCCTTAACTAAACCACTATTGACAACTGTGTCTACCACATTAATAAACATTTCTTCCGCATTGCGAACAGGTTGAATGAGTAGGGGTTCTACACCCCAGGATAAAGCCAATTGACGGTAGGCGGTACAATCAGAGGTAAGGGCAATAATTGGTGTGCTGGGACGGTATTTAGAAACCAGTTTGGCTGTACTTCCCGACGTGGTATTACACAAAATTGCTTTAGCACCAGTTTCATAAGCAATGCGACATACCGCTTGAGACACTGATTCTGTCACTGTCAAACTACCGGCTTTCGGTACCCAAGAATGTCTATTTCCCTCTTGTAATGCTGTTTCTGTTTGTAGTGCAATATTGTGCATCGTTTGCACTGCTGCAATAGGATATTCACCCATGGCTGTCTCTCCAGATAACATAACCGCATCTGTGCCATCTAAAATAGAATTAGCAACATCTGTAGCTTCAGCGCGAGTAGGATCTGGCGCACTAATCATTGATTCTAGCATTTGCGTAGCTGTAATTACCGGTTTACCAGCTTGATTACAACGACGCGCAATTTCTTTTTGAATTAGCGGAACTTGATAAATAGGTACTTCTACCCCTAAATCACCACGAGCAATCATAATTCCGTCAGCAACTTCTAGAATAGCATCTAACTGTTCTACTGCTTCTGCTCTCTCAATTTTAGCAATTAGACGAATTTTTGAACCAGCACCCTCAATCATTCTCCGTGCAGGTTCGAGGTCTTGAGGAGAGCGTACAAAAGAAACCGCCACCCAGTCTACACCTAATTGTATCCCAAAGCGCAAATCCATTAAATCTTTTTCGGTAATCGAACTTAGAGGTAAAGGAGTTGCGGGTAAATTTACACCTTTATGAGAAGAAACCAAACCGCCAATATTAACATGAGCGCGAATTTTATCAGCGTCACGACTAGTAACGGTTAATTTTACTCGACCATCATTAATTAAAATTGGTTCACCACATCGCATCATAGCGAATAAAGTTGGTAGCGGTAAGGGTAACTCATCAACACTTTCACCCTTTTCTTGTAAAAGAAATGTCACTTCACTACCAGGCTCTAACATTAACCCTTCTGGTGGTAATTTTCCTAAACGAATTTTTGGACCACACAAATCTTGCATTATAGCAATAGGTTTGTTTAAGTCATTACCAATACGCCGTAAATTTTGAAAAACCTGAGCGTGAGCATCATAAGCACCATGAGAAAAATTTAACCGCGCCATATTCATTCCCGCTCTGACTATAGCTTCTAATTTTTCAGGTGAAGATGTAGCAGGTCCGATAGTACAAACAATTTTAGTGCGACGCATAATTGTGTAAGGAATAATGGTAAAGTAGCACACCCCATTAAGCCCTTATTTACAACAATTAATTATGGATAGGCAAACAAAGCTAATTGATTGTTAACAATTAACAATGAATAATTATCTAAATTAATTGTTCTTTTTTCGCCATTGATAAGATTAAATCAACAACACGGTTAGAATAACCCCATTCGTTATCATACCAAGACACAACCTTAAAAAAATTAGAATTAAGTTCAATTCCCGCTCCTGCATCAAAAATGCTAGAATGACAATTACCCTGAAAGTCTGTAGATACTACTTCTTCATCTGTGTAACCTAACACACCAATTAAATTACCTTCCGCAGCTTTTTTCATTGCTAGACAAATTTCTTTGTAAGAAGTAGCTTTAGTAGTTTTAAAAGTTAAATCAACTACAGAAACATCAGGAGTAGGAACTCTAAAAGCCATACCAGTTAATTTACCCTTTAATTCTGGTAATACCAAAGCCACCGCTTTAGCAGCCCCCGTAGCCGAAGGAATAATATTTTGAGACGCACCTCGTCCACCACGCCAATCTTTACGACTAGGACCATCTACCGTAGGTTGAGTTGCCGTCATAGCGTGAACCGTAGTCATTAAACCTTCAGCTAAACCAAAATTATCATTAATGACCTTAGCAATAGGGGCTAAACAATTTGTAGTACAACTAGCATTAGAGACAATTAAATCTTTAACGGGGTCAAACAAGTGATGATTTACACCCATCACCATAGTTTTTACTTTTTCCGGTTCTTTTGTTGGTGCAGAAATTACAACCCGTTTTGCACCAGCTTTAAGATGATTTTCAGCCCCAGCATAATCAGTAAAAAGTCCCGTAGATTCAACAACATAATCTACACCAAATTTACCCCAAGGTAGTTCCGCAGGATTTCGCATAGATACACAAGGGATAAAATGACCGTCAATAATAATACCGTCTTCTTTAGCTTCAATCTGACTTTTTAATCTACCGTGAGTAGAATCATACTTAAGAAGATACGCAAGATTATCGGGAGGAACTAAATCATTAATTCCTACAAACTCAATATGAGGATTATTCAAACCAGCGCGTAGCACAAGTCTACCAATACGACCAAATCCATTAATACCAACTTTCAACTTAGTCAAAATTAAACCTCCCGTATTAGGAACTTCAGCAATAACTGGCCGGGTTAATTCTAGTCCGACTTAGTTAATTCTTACAGTTACAAAAGGCATAAAGTTGATTTAACTGGCATATTTTAAGGTTTAATTATTAGTCATTGGTTATTTGCATGATCCGATACATTATTGAAATATCTGTATATTTGTTATGACTTACCGAAAATATTTCTAAAACCCTCTGATCTTCGTTTTTTTCGTTCCTTCGTGGTTAATTCCTTCCTGAATTGTGAGTAAGTCTTACAGCAAGTTTAGCTTGAGTGAGGTACATATTATGCGGGCAAGATGCCCGCACCACAAGAGTTTTATCACTAATATTTGTACTTTATAATAGCGGTAACTGCTGTATGTATATTAAATTAATATTTCACATTTTCCCTAACTTCCAATTTTCACCACCGGGTAACTGAACTAAAAGTTCAGCAATAGCTTTTGGTAAATCTTTAACAGAATATACATAAGTCAATTCTAAAAATTTCCTAGCGATAGAAATTACCTCTGCTCTATTGACCATTTCCGCTAATTGAAATTCATTATACATCCCACCGAAAACATCTAAACTAGCATCAGCTATAGCTAATTCAATTTCATCTTCTAACCAACTATTCCATTCATCTTGATTGATATAATAGGATTTTTGATTTTCTTTGAGATTAATATCTTGAATTTCTATTAATGAATTGCGAATAGAAGCAACCCAAGAATTTGTTAATCTTTTCTCAATTTGATTTTTAATCAAATGAATTAACAACACTTTTAAAAAAGATTTAATTTGTCGTAATATGGCTTTTTTACTCATCCCCTCTAATTCATCAACAATAGCCAAAGCATCGGTATAACGTTGTTCTAAAATACTATTTCTGAGGTCTATTAATTCCTGGGTCATATTGATTACCTTTTCCCTAACTTCCAATCTTCACCACCGGGTAAATTACCTAAATAATCATCAATAATATCTGGTAATTCTCTAATTTGATAATTATAGGTAAGGTTAATTAACTCAGTTGCAGTTAATATTAATTGTGGTTTATTTAACATTTGGGAAATTTGTTGTCTTGGCAATTTTCCATTCATTATTTCTAAACTAGCATCAGCTATAGCTAATTCAACTGCATCTTCTAACCAACTATCCCATTCATCTTGATTGATATAATAGGATTTTTGATTTTCTTTGAGATTAATATCTTGAATTTCTATTAATGAATTACGAATAGAAGCAACCCAAGAATTTGTTAATCTTTTCTCGATTTGATTTTTAATCAAATGAATTAACAACACTTTTAAAAAAGATTTAATTTGTCGTAATATGGCTTTTTTACTCATCCCCTCTAATTCATCAACAATAGCCAAAGCATCGGTATAACGTTGTTCTAAAATACTATTTCTGAGGTCTATTAATTCCTGGGTCATATTGATTACCTTTTCCCTAACTTCCAATCTTCACCACCGGGTAAATTACCTAAATAATCATCAATAATATCTGGTAATTCTCTAATTTGATAATTATAGGTAAGGTTAATTAACTCAGTTGCAGTTAATATTAATTGTGGTTTGTTTAACATTTGGGAAAGTTGCTGACGCTTGAATTTTCCACTCATGACTTCTAAACTAGCGTCAGCTATTGCTAATTCAATTTCATCCTCTAACCAACTATCCCATTCATTTTGATTGATATAATAGGATTTTTTATTTTCTTTGAGATTTATTTTTTTAATTTCTATCAATGAATTGCGAATAGAAGCAACCCAAGAATTAGTTAATCGGTCTTCTATTTGGTTTTTAATCAAATGAATTAACAAAATTCTCAAAAATGCTTGAATATTCCGTAAAATGGCTTGTTTACTCATCCCCTCTAATTCATCAACAATAGCCAAAGCATCGCTGTAACGTTGTTCTAAGATACTATTTCTGAGGTCTATTAATTCCTGTGTCATATTTGATTTACCTCAACTTGGAAATTTACTAATCTCAATAAAGAAAAATTAAGAGTTTTGTAACATTTTTAAATATTATTATGGTCAAATTCGTGATATAAGTCCAATAAATTCTCCTGGAGTTGTTCTAAGGAATTTCCTTGAGTCCAATAATCAGGAGATTCTTCTAAGTAAGCGATAAACATATCCTCGTCTTGCCAATAAATATATTTTTTTATATTTTTTTAGTGATTGTTTCCATGATCATCTCAACCTATAACTAAAGGCTTGATCTAATTATATCAGATTTTTTCAAAAATTAAACATCAACTAGCATTAAGCAATTTTTTGATAGACAACATTAATTTTGGGTTGAGATTTATCTGGCTGTTGATTTGTTACCATTATTTCTACATTTTGACCTAATTTAATTAAATAACTTAATAAATTTTCAATTGTAAAATCTTTGAGAATACCGTTAGTTAAATTATTTATTTGTTCAAGTTCTAATCCTAAAATTTGTGCGGCTTGTTGAGGTGTGATTTGTTGTTGTTCTAAAATATCAGCAATAACAGAAGCTAATTTAACTTTGGCTAGTTTTTCTTCTGCATTAGCAAATCCTAAATCTTGAAATATGTTGCCAAAACTGATTGTATAATCTAACATAATCTTGATCTCATGATTGTCTAGTTTGTGAAATTTGGATTGCTGTTTGTAATCGCTGGTAAATTAAATCAATAGTTTGTTGAGGTGTTTTGAATCATAGAAAGATATTTTTATAACCCTGGTCTTTACATTCTAGCATCAAGAGCAATAATCTTTTACAAGATTACACAAGCCCTAGATGTGTAGGGGTTTAGCAGTGCTAAACCCTTACCAATAAAATCAGAATGACTCAATTATTAATATGGCCAAGTCCAATCACGGATTTCTGGCATATCTTCACCGTGTTTCTGGATATAATGCTGATGTGAAATCAACTTATCTTGCAATTTTTGCTTAACATAAGCTGCTTGATAACCTAACTTTGGTACACGGTCAATGACATCCATAACTAAGTGGAATCTATCTAGATCATTCATGACCACCATATCAAAAGGTGTGGTTGTTGTTCCCTCTTCTTTATAACCACGGACATGAATATTTTGATGATTTGTATGCCGATAAGTGAGACGATGAATTAACCAAGGATAACCATGAAATGCAAAGATAACTGGTTTGTCAGTTGTGAAAATTGTATCAAAGTCTTTATTACTTAAACCGTGAGGATGTTCGCTTTTTGGTTGTAGTGTCATTAAATCAACAACATTCACAACTCGCACTTTTAAATCTGGGAAATTTTGACGTAAAATATCCACTGCTGCTAAGGTTTCCAAGGTGGGAATATCCCCAGCACAAGCCATAACTACATCTGGTTCACTGTTTTGGTCATTACTAGCCCATTCCCAAATTCCTAAACCTTTAGTAGTGTGTTTAATAGCTGAATCTATATCTAAATATTGTAATGCGGGTTGTTTACCTGCTACAATCACATTGACATAGTTACGACTTTTTAAACAATGGTCGGTTACTGATAGCAAGGTGTTCGCATCTGGGGGAAGATAAACACGAATGATCTCGGATTTTTTATTAATTACATGATCAATAAAACCCGGATCTTGGTGAGAAAAACCGTTATGATCTTGCCGCCAAACATGAGAAGTGAGAAGATAATTTAAAGATGCAATTGGTCTTCTCCAGGTAATATGACGAGTTGTTTTCAACCATTTAGCGTGTTGGTTGAACATTGAATCAATGATGTGAATAAAGGCTTCATAGCAGGAGAAGAAACCATGACGACCTGTTAACAAATATCCCTCTAACCACCCTTGACAGTTGGTTTCGCTGAGGATTTCCATAACTCGACCGTCGGGAGCTAAATGGTCATCTTCGGGGAGAGTTTCCGCATCCCAAGCGCGATTTGTCACTTCAAATAAAGGGTCTAGACGATTTGATGCCGTTTCGTCAGGACCAAAAACGCGGAAGTTACGGCTCTCGTCGTTTAGTTTCATGATGTCGCGGAGAAACTTACCAGTAACTTTTGTTGCTTCAGCGTTAATTGTTCCTGGTTTAGGTACTTCTACGGCATAGTTGGTAAAATCAGGCATTTTCAAATCACGCAGCAAAATTCCGCCATTTGCGTGGGGGTTGTCTCCCATGCGACGCTGACCTTGGGGAGCTAATTCTGCGAGTTCGGGAATCAGTTGACCATTGGTATCAAATAGTTCTTCTGGTTTGTAGCTTTTGAGCCAATCTTCTAATAGTTGCAGATGTTCCGGTTTACCAGCTATATCACTAAAAGGGACTTGGTGCGATCGCCAATAACCTTCTGTTTTCTTCCCGTCTACTTCCTTGGGACCTGTCCAACCTTTAGGAGTGCGGAGGATAATCATTGGCCATTGTGGTCTTTGTTGAACCCCATGTACTCGCGCTTCTAGTTGAATACCCTGGATTTCAGGAATGATTGTATCTAACACCGCCGCCATTTGTTTGTGGACTTCCGTAGGATCTGCACCCTCAACAAAGTATGGTTTATAACCATAGCCGATAAATAGACTTTCTAACTCTGCATCAGGTATCCGTGCTAATACTGTAGGGTTGGCAATTTTATAACCATTCAAATGCAGAATTGGTAACACCGCACCATCAGTAACAGGGTTAATAAATTTGTTAGAATGCCAACTAGTAGCTAAAGGTCCAGTTTCCGCTTCTCCGTCACCCACAACCGCAGCTACAATTAAATCAGGGTTGTCAAATACTGCACCATAAGCGTGAACTAAAGCATAGCCTAATTCTCCCCCTTCATGGATAGAACCGGGGGTTTCAGGAGCGACATGACTAGGAATACCACCAGGAAAGGAAAATTGCTTAAATAATTTTTGCATTCCTTCAGCATCTTGAGAGATATTAGGGTAATATTCGCTATATGTTCCTTCTAGGTATGTATTGGCGACAAGTCCCGGTCCACCATGTCCTGGTCCAGCGATATAAATGGCGTTGAGGTCGTATTTTTTTATAACTCGGTTCAAATGGGCATAAATCAAATTTAGTCCTGGAGTAGTTCCCCAATGTCCCAATAGTCGGGGTTTGACGTGTTCTTGTTTGAGGGTTTCTTTCAGTAAGGGATTATCAAGCAGGTATATTTGTCCAACAGAAAGGTAGTTAGCGGCACGCCAATATGCATTAATTTTGCTGATTTCTGTGTCTGTCAACGGCTGAGGTGAGGTTGTGGTTATTAATGTCATTATCAACTCCAAAAAGGTATTTGCACCGAACAGGGTTATTGTAACTATAATTGTTTCTTCAGGACAAGCTAAGTATTTTTTGGGACTAATAGACTGATAATTATCATATAATGACAATGGCACCATGGATTATTTTTAGTACCAAGGTGAAAAAGCAATAAAATTTTTCTCGTCAAGAGTAGATATTATCAAGGGGAATTAGAAAAAAGTTAGGGAACGGATAAACATACGTTCTCTAACAAATAAAATCTAATTTCTCAGTTGTACGGGCATAGCTAAATAAGTCATTTTTAAACCACCCAAGGGAGTGAAAATAACTGGAGTTAAACTTTGATTTAGGTGCATTTGAATTTCTGAAGATGGTAGTTCTTTCAAGCCTTCCATGAGATATTTAACATTAAAAGCAATGTCTATATTTTCTCCCGAAATTTGCGCCGGTATTGATTCTGTTCCACTACCTACATCTTGCGCTTCACAAGATAAAGTAATTTCTTGATTAGCATTATCAATGCTAACTTTGACAATATTATTTTTCTGGTCTGCTAACACAGCAATTCGTTCTAAAGTGCTGATAAATTGCTTTCTTTCTAATGTTACTTGTCGTTCAAATTGTCGGGGGATTAATTGCCGATAAGCGGGGTATTGTCCTTCTAATGTCCGGCTTGTTAAACGTTGAAATGCCCAAGCAAATACAACTTGACCGTGATCAAGATATACATCTACTGTTTCTTCAGATGCGGAATTATGCCCTAACATTCTTTGTAGTTCCCGTAATGCTTTCGCTGGTACTGTCACTTCTACTTGTTCGCTACCCTCAACAGAACGCTCATTTGTGGTTTCTAGGACTGCTAAACGGTGTCCATCGGTAGCCGCAAATTCTAATGTATCCTGTTTTAATGTTAAATGTACACCTGTGAGAACTTGCTTAGTTTCATCTGAACTAGTAGCAAACAAAGAACCTTTTAAGCCTTCAATAAGTGCCGCAGTGGTAAGGGTAATTGCTTCAGCGTTTTCAATTACGGGTAATTCGGGAAATTCTTCCGCACCCATAGCCCGCACTTGATAACGTCCACTTCTGGGTTTTAGTGTTACAAGTATACCTTCTCCACTGCTGTCCCCTGATTGATCATCAAGGGTGATTTCCCCTTCTGGTAAACGAGAGGTGATATCTACAAGTAGTTTGGCCGGGAGAGCAATTTCCCCACTTTCTAATACCTCAGCACTAAAACTAGTACGAATACCTAAACTCAAATCAAAGGCTGTTAAACTAACTTGATTAGTTTGGGCATCGGCCTGTAATAATATATTAGCAAGTACCGGGTGGGTTGGTCGAGATGGAACTGCACGGCTGACAAGGGAAAGATTACTACTGAGATCACTTTGGGAACAAATTAATTTCATCTTTAAATTCAATAATGGAGGAATTGGTTATTGTAATTGGTAATGGGTAATTAGGTATTCACCAATTTTCCCATCACTACGTGATTCTAATTGCTTAAAGCTTTAATGAACCGCTGTAAACTCTTAAATAGACTGGGTTTTTTAGTAGGTGTCCCGTCGCTGGTGTTTTCCTTTTGTCCCCCCATAAGAATCGCGTCTAATTCGTCACCAGATGGTTTTTTAGGGAGTTCCGCAACTTTTTGATATTCTCCCTCTGTTTCTAACCATACTTCCCATTGTCCAGGATAGCAACGAAATAGGGCAGATTGATCATCTACAGCACGGATATAGTAAGAAGATTCAATGGTACTAATAAAGCGACGACGGGTTTCCCTGGCTGTGTAACCAATACCGACGATACTAGAATCTTCCAACCGGGGAGTTAACATAATTACCGGGCGTTCCCCTATAATTTCACACAGCTTTTCTAATTGTGGTACTTCTACCGAAGTTGGGGCAATAAACAGGAAAATTTCATCTTCTGGCTGAATTTTCGCTGCTAAGGAAGCAGCCCTACCTGTACCGATATCTAAAATTTTCTCGCGTACAAGATTAATGCCTAAGTTAGACTCTGCTGATGTCCAGTCACGACGAGCTAAAGCAGCCGCACCCGCGTCAGCAAAGAAGACTTTTAGACCGGATTCATATTCAGTAAATAAAGGGAGAAACTGTTCTGCAACTGTCATGAATTTGAGTTCTGGAAATAATAACTCAACTTGAATCCGCATTATACCATCAGCTACAGCTGATTTTACCGCTTCACAGGACTGAGCGATCGCATCTTCTAGGGTTTTAGGTAGTTCAGCCATAGTTTACAAAGTCTTACAAAGTCGCTGGGTGAATATTTAATTCTCTCACTATAGTTATTGAATTCTGCTATCATAGGGGATTATGGCATTTGCCCCTAGTCTTGGTGCTTGCTGCCCATTGAGTATTTTAAACCATTCGTCCGCCTAAGACTGAAGCCGTGACCGGCGACAGGCCGATGTTATTTCTGGAGTTATATGTCTTTTTCTGATCTCGGCTTGTCCCCTGAAATTGTCCGTGCTGTCACTGAGCGAGGATATAATCAGCCTACACCAATTCAAAAACAGGCTATCCCTGTAGTATTATCCGGTGGTGATATTTTAGCTGGAGCGCAAACGGGTACTGGTAAAACCGCCAGCTTTACTCTACCGCTGCTACATAAGTTATCTACTCACAAGGTTCAAAACAATACTAACGGATTTTCAACAATTCGGGCATTAATTCTTACCCCTACGCGAGAACTTGCAGCACAAGTACAAGAAAGCGTCCGCGACTATGGTAAATACTTAAATCTCAATTCCATGGTCATGTTTGGGGGAGTCAGTATTGGTCCCCAAAAACAGAAATTGAGAACCCGTGTAGATATTTTAGTATCAACCCCCGGACGACTACTAGATCATGTTCAACAGGGAACTGTGAATTTATCTCGTGTGGAAGTGTTGGTATTAGATGAAGCGGACCGAATGCTAGATATGGGTTTTATTAATGATATCCGGCGCATTCTCTCGCTTTTACCCAAACAGCGGCAAAATTTGTTATTTTTTGCCACATTCTCTGATAAAATTAAAACTCTCGCAGCAGGGTTACTAAATAACCCGACAATGATTGAAGTAGCACGTCGGAATGTCACCGCAGCCACAGTATCACAGAAAGTTTATCATGTAGACCGGGAGCGGAAACGACAATTACTTTCCCATTTAATTCGAGAAAATAAATGGTATCAGGTATTAGTGTTTAGCCGCACTAAATATGGTGCTGATAGGTTAGTGAAGCAGTTGGGTGAAGACCGCATTCAAGCACTGGCTATTCACGGTAATAAGAGTCAAGGAGCGCGAACCCACGCCCTAGGTAAGTTCAAAGCAGGGACATTACAGGTATTAGTAGCAACGGATATTGCCGCCCGTGGTCTTGATATTAGCGAATTACCTTATGTCATTAACTATGATTTACCGAATGTACCAGAAGATTATGTACATCGCATTGGAAGGACTGGACGCGCTGGAGCAGAAGGTGAAGCGATTTCCCTCGTCTGTGTTGATGAACATCATTTATTAGCGGATATTGAGGAACTAATTCAGCAGCGTTTACCGAAAGAAGTCGTCGCTGGTTTTGCTGTCAACCCGGAAATTAAAGCTGAACCCATTCCTAACGGACGTAAAGCCCCTGCTGGTGGTACTTCGCGCAGTCCTCGTTCTGTTTCCCAAAAATCCCCTCAACAGCCTTCGTCACGGACAACAGCAGGAGGTAAAAAGTCTGGTTCTGGTTCTGGTTCTGGTTCTTCAGCACCGCGTCGTTCTGGTAAGGGTAGGTAATAACTGACTTGACTGCATTGCTGAATATTATGAATGTATATCACGCAAAGAATAACATTTTGAGCAATAGAGTTTTGACTTTTCCTGGTTATTCTTAATTCAACCTCTGTAAAACCTGTTTTAAAACCATTGCTGTCCAGTCAATATCCGCTGCTGTTGTTTGTTTTCCTAAAGTTAATCTAATTCCTCCCAAAGCCGCTTTTTCAGAATATCCCATTGCTAATAAAATCGGACTGGGGCTTAATTTTCCGCTATGACAAGCAGCACCAGCACTAATACCAATACCTGCTAAATTTAACTGACGTACCAAAGTTTTTCCGCTGATTTTTTCCCCGTCCGCAGTTGCTAAATAAAAACTAAGATGGTGGGGTAATCGGTTAGTTCTGTCTCCTGTGGGTATTAAACTGGGAATATCTGCTAAAATAGCAAATAAGCGATCGCGTAATTCCATTAATCTCACCCTTTCCGTCTCTAATTCCCGTGCTGCTAACTCCGCAGCTACCCCAAACCCAGCAATAGCTGGGGTTGCTTGCGTCCCTGAACGCAGTCCGGCCTCCTGTCCACCCCCAACCAACAACGGTTTTAATTTCACCCCCGGACGTACATATAAAGCCCCTGCTCCCAAACAACCATATAATTTATGACTAGATATACTTAGTAAATCTATTGGTAAATCCTGTACATCTATCGGTAAACGTCCAGCAACTTGCACCGCGTCAGTGTGAAATAAAGCACCGTGCATTTCAGTTATTTTACTTAATTCAGCAATAGGTTGGACTGTTCCTACCTCACTTTGTCCATAAATCACAGATACCAATACTGTATTATCTCGCAATACTGCTTTTAGCTCTTCGGGGTTGACTCTTCCTTGATGATTTACACCCAAACGGGTAATTTCCCAACCCCAATTTTCTAAGATTTTCGCCGGTTCAGAAATAGCCGAATGTTCTACACTGGAAATAATTATATGCTGGGGAACATGATAACATCCCGCCACCCCCATCATCGCTAAATTGTCCGCTTCCGTTCCCCCAGAAGTAAAAATAATCCCTTGAGGAACAGCGTTAATTAACCCCGCAACTTGCATTCTCGCTGTTTCTAAAACCAATGCGCCACGGTTGCCCCATTCATGTAAACTAGAAGGATTACCCCACTGTTGAGTTAAGACTGTCTGGATCATAGCGATCGCTTCTGGACGAGTGGGAGTAGTTGCACTATAGTCTAGATATACTTGCATAAAAATTAATCATTGAGTGGGAGTAATAATTTACTCATTGTCTTTTTTAGGTAAAAGTTTCGCACCAAGTCGCCAATTGTGATTTAATTATTATATTAAAATCGTATTCAAATCCCTGTAATTTACTTTAATTAGATTGCTGTGTCTATTTTCCCACAAATCCGCTATTTTTCCTGTATATTTTTGTTGCTATTCACCCTGACTATTTGTGAACGAGTTAAATCAGGAAATCAGCTTTTAGCACCATTACCACAAGATCCTTTAATTCAAGTTTACTTCAATAATTCTCAATCCTCCGAATATCGGGAAATCTATCGTCAAAAAACTCGCTTAGGGGACGATTTAGAAAAGCAAATTGTGGATACTATTTCTCAAGCTAAATCTACTATTGATATAGCTGTACAACAGTTGCGTTTACCAAAAGTTGCCCAAATATTAGCACAAAAACAAAAAGACGGCGTAAAAATTAGGTTGATTTTAGAAAGTAATTATTCTCGTCCTTGGAGTAGTTTCACTTCCGCAGAAATAGCCAAATTAGGAAAAAGGGAACAAGAACGATATCAAGATTTTCAGAAATTTGTTGATCTCAATCAAGATCATCAAATCACATCAGAAGAAATTAGTCAACGAGATGCTTTAGTAATTATTAAAAATGCCCAAATTCCTGCAATAGATGATACTGCGGATGGTTCAAAAGGTAGTAATTTAATGCACCATAAATTTGTGGTTGTTGATCATCGTTTTGTGATTATTACTTCTGCAAATTTTACCCTGAGTGATACCTCTGGAGATTTTACAAATCCTAGTAGTTTAGGAAATAATAATAATTTACTCAAAATTGATAGTCCTGAATTAGCAACTTTACTCACCCAGGAGTTTAATATTATGTGGGGTGACGGTATAGGAGGAAAACTAGATAGTAAATTCGGACTTCAAAAACCTCCCCGTCAACCCAAAACAATCATTGTAGGTAATAGCAAAATCACAGTTAATTTTTCCCCAATTTCTCCCACTCAACCCTGGAATATTAGCAGTAATGGTTTAATTAATCAAACTTTATCCGCAAGTAGAAAAACCATTGATTTAGCATTATTCGTATTTTCTGATCAACAACTTGCTAATACCCTCGAAAACCTGCATGATCAAAAAGTCCAAATTCGGGCTTTAATTGAACCAGAATTTGCTTATCGTCCCTACAGTGAAGCTTTAGATATGATGGGATTTTCTTTAAGTGATAACTGTCAAGATGAAGTAGATAATCATCCTTGGAAAAATCCGATTTCTACCGTGGGAGTTCCCATTTTACCCCAAGGTGATTTATTACATCATAAATTTGCAGTTATTGACCATCAAACTGTAATTACAGGTTCACATAATTGGTCTGAAGCTGCTAATCATGGCAATGATGAAATATTAATTGTCATTGAAAATCCTACGGTAGCAAATCATTTTCAGCGCGAATTTAATCGGCTCTATGGTAAAATAAAAACAGGTTTACCAGCAAATATCCAATCTAAAATAGACGCAGAAGTTAAACAATGTCCCCAAATACAAAAACCATCATCTTCGACAATTTCCACTCCGACTAAAATTAACCTCAATACCGCAACTCAAGCAGAATTAGAAACTCTTCCCGGAGTTGGTAAAAAGTTAGCCCAAAAAATAATTATAGCCCGACAACAACAAAAATTTACTTCTTTCAAAGATGTTGGCAAAATACCAGGAATTAGTGATAAAACCTTAGCCAAATGGGAGGGAATCATCATTTGGTAAATATTTTTTTAACAAATCGCAGACAATAAAGAGGTCGGAGAAAAGCGGATTTTTATCTCTTATTTATTACGGGGTTTATTTTGTCTTAAAAGGTAGTACATTATACTGAATAATCAAAGTATCCAAAAAATATTAACTTTTTTTAAGTTAACTTGGATTGTTTTCGTGATAGTGTTAGGTGTATACATAAGGTTAATTAACGTAATTTACAATCACCTATGTAAAAATAAAAATCAGCTCGAATAAAGCAAATATACAGTTTATATCAGCAAAAACCAAGCGGTGATAGGGATAGAAGATTTGAATGTATCTGGAATATTAGCAAATGGTAAGTTAGCTAAAGCTATAGCTGATATGGATTTTTATGAGTTCCTTAGGCTGTTAGCTTTTTTGTATCGGAGTTCGGGAACAAAAACGTAAAATAAGCTTCAAGCTTCAAGTACCTTGACAGAACTTTGGTTAACGGTAGAATAAAAAAGTTAAACCCTATAACCTTTTTTACTGTAAGTTTTTTGACTGTAAATTTTGTAGGAGTTTGGGTGTAGTTTTTAAATAAAAGCAGTGTTGTATATGCCAAAAACTTTGACAAAGATTCTCAATTTAACAATCACTAGACCGGGGAAATCTTTATGTGTATAAATAATATAGTTATGTTATAGTTATGTGTATCATCAGGTTTTATATGGTAAAGTGTTTATGGTAGCAAATAACTTAATCAGTAAGATGCCATTAAGATCTTCCTTTAATAGATTGAATCAAGTTCATGGGTCTCAATTATCTGAATTTGGCAGTAATTGGATGAGTGTATCTGTGATCACAGAGTTTTTCCCGCCCGACTATGCGGCCACAGGACAGTTGATTGAGGAATTAGTGAATGAGCTAGAGAAACAAGGAGTAACCATTAAAGTATTCACAGGACAACCGGGGTACGCGTTTACTACATCTGAAGCACCAGCATCAGAACAAAGAGGTAATGTTCTCGTGCGTAGATCCCGGTCTACCCAGATGTGGAGTGGCAGAATTCGTGGTAAAGCTGTGGGAGGAGTTTTATTTACACTGCGGGCTTTTCTGCATATTCTTAGGAACTATGGCAAATCAGATGTATTCTTATTAACTTCAGCACCTCCATTCTTACCAGTAGCAGGATATTTTAGTCATTTATTATGGAAATTTCCTTATGTATGTTTAATTTATGACCTATATCCAGATATTGCGATCGCCCTGGGAGTAGTTGCCAAAAATCACTGGTTAGTAAAATTTTGGCGAGCAATCAACCGCAAGGTTTGGCAAAGTTCTCAAGGCATTATTGTCCTAAGTCCTGCTATGAAAGAGCGAGTGATAGCCATCTGTCCAGAAGTAGCTGACAAAGTTTCGGTGATTCACAGTTGGGGAGATCCCAAACTCATTGTCCCCATAGCCAAAGAAAACAACTGGTTTGCCAAAAAACATAATTTAGTCAACAAATTTACAGTTCTTTATTCTGGTAATATGGGCAGGTGTCATGATCTAGACACCATTTTAGCAACTGCTCAACAACTGCAAAACCAGCCTATTCAGTTTGTTTGTATAGGTGGTGGCCCCAAAAGGGAAAGCTTTATTCAAGACGTAGCTCGTTTAGGACTAAAAAACTTTCTCTTTCTCCCCTATCAAGAAAAGAGCGTATTACCATATTCCCTGACAGCTTGTGACTTGTCATTAGTTAGTGTAGAAGAGGGTTTAGAAAGTTTAGTTGCTCCCAGCAAACTCTACCCAGCTTTAGCAGCCGGAAGACCCATAGCAGTTGTTTGTCCAAAAACTTGCTACTTGCCAGAGCTAATAGCAGATGGTAAATTTGGTATTGCCATTGAGAACGGAGATAGTAATGCTTTATCTGAATTTATTCTCCAATTAAGTAGCCATCCCCAAATTGCAGAAAAAATGGGTCAGTCCGCCCGCGAATATTTGCAATCAAATTTTACGCCAGAAATTATAGCCAAACAATACATCAACGTGCTAAACTATTCTAGGGATGGAAATTGCTCCCACAGCAATTAACCTGATTTTCCAAGAGTATATATAACTACAATCTAACCGCTCTAAAAAAATTAAATATCTGAGACTAGAATCAGGAGTTGGGCTTCGATGGTCATGTTGATCTCAGTCCCTCCCATGCAACCTTCTTGCGATCTATTGTTTAGTTATTGATCAGGGGGCCAAAGTGCAAAAAAGGTGTGACAAAAATCGGAAGCGTTCTCAGCGTAGAGCCATATACTGTCCAATCCATAACTGCTATATGGATAGTGTTAGCCAAAAATACGGACTATTTGCCGAAAAACCCGGACAACTACAGGCGCGGGGTATAGCCCGACGAGAAGCGATGATTTTAGTGGCGGCTAAAACCACAGTTTCCTTAGAAGGTGAGTGGTTAGAGGCTTTCTGGTGTCAAGAGTGCCAGGAAACAAGATGGTATCATGTACACAAACTTAAATCCAAATATGAGTTATGTCTTGCTTCAGCGGAAATGTGGCAACAAGCCACAGGTGTGATTGATCCCCATCGTAATCCCTCCGTGGGAGAGTTTACCTACAGGCAATCCCGCACACTTAATGGTAACAGTGTGAAAGATTTTTCAAATATGAATTGATATGAAAAAAGCACTCATTTGTGGAGGATCTGGACAAGATGGAGCTTATCTGGCTCAAATGATGGTAAAAGCGAGGTTAGCTAAGTCAAAATCATGAAACAAACAACTTCTCAGCCAGAACTAATCATAGAAGCAGGGCGCACAGAAAAGCAATATTGGCAAGACTTATGGCGATATAGGGAATTATTTTATTTCCTAGCTTGGCGAGATATATTAGTTAGATATAAACAAACAGCCATTGGTATTGCATGGGCATTAATTCGTCCTTTTTTGACAATGGTAGTATTTACAGTAGTATTTGGACAATTGGCAAAATTACCCTCAGAAGGTGCGCCCTATCCAATTCTTGTATTTTCTGCTATGTTACCTTGGCAATTCTTTTCCAACTCACTCTCAGAGTGTAGTAATAGTTTAATTACAAATTCTAACTTACTATCTAAAGTCTATTTTCCTAGATTAGTAGTTCCTACAAGTGCGGTAGTAGTGAGCTTTGTAGACTTTATGATTTCTGGAATGATTTTATTGGCTTTAATGGCATGGTATAACTTTGTTCCTAGTTGGCGGATTTTAACTTTACCATTGTTTATTGCTGTTGCCTTTGCTGCTTCCATGGGGGCAGGTTTGTGGTTAGCTTCCTTAAATGTCCAATATCGAGATTTTCGGTTTATTGTGCCATTTATTGTCCAATTTGGTTTATATATTTCACCAGTAGGATTTAGTAGTAGCATTGTTCCTGAGCAGTGGCGGTTTATATATTCCTTGAATCCAATGGTAGGAGTAATTGATGGTTTCCGCTGGGCAATTTTGGGTGGGAACTCCCAGTTGTATTTGCCAGGTTTTATTCTCTCCATGGGATTAGTGTTTTTATTATTAGTAAGTGGGATTTGGTATTTCCGCAAGATGGAACGAACTTTTGCAGATGTGATTTAAGATCAAATTCTCAAGTAGATAGATATACTATTCAAATCAAAAAATATAACCTGAAAGATTTTATGATTGGAGATCATATTTGTTATTATTCTGATTTAACAAAAATGCGTGATCATTATCCTCACTGGGATATGACAATTTCCTTAGAAGAGACAATTAAGCAGATAGTTGAATCTTGGCAACAGCGATTAAATACAGGAGATAATTAACAATGTATCAAAGTGATGTGTATAGCAAACCTAGCTATGAGCCATTACCTCCTCAACAAACACTGCCAACGATGTATGATTTACCTAGTGAAGATCCAGAGGAGCCAGGGTTGCCAGACGAATTTCACCTTTTACAACCAGAATTATTGCGTAGTACCTTTCGTCCACCTTCTTATGCAGAAGATAATGTATTTACAGCCAGCGACCTAAACTTATACTATGATATTAAGCATACACAATGGTATAAAAGACCAGATTGGTTTGCAGTATTAGGAGTATCTCGTTTTTCTGAACAAACAGAACTGAGATTAAGTTATGTTACCTGGTGTGAAGGAACATATCCCTTTGTAGTAGTAGAACTAATATCACCAGGAACAGAAAACGAAGACTTAGGTAAAAACTTAGGTAAAAACTTACGGGAAATTAATCAACCTCCCAATAAATGGACAGTATATGAGCAAATTCTGAGAATCCCCTATTATTTTGTCTACAACCGCTATACCAACGAGTTCCACTGCTTTGGGTTAGTAATGAACCGTTATCAACCGCTATCTATTAATGGACTAGGGGTATGGTTAGAAGAAGCAGAATTAGGTCTAGGATTATGGGAAGGAGAATATCAAGGATTAACCAGACAGTGGTTACGTTGGTATGATCAAGATAATAACTGGTTGCCTACACCAGAAGAAAGAGAAAAACAACGGGCAGATTTAGCTGAAGCAGAATTAGCTAAACTAAGACAGTTAATAGCAGAACAAGGAATTAATTTATAAGCAAAATTAAGGTTATAAGAAATGGCTTATAGTGACTTTACTCTAGAAAGAATCACTAAAATCTTTGGCATTAATATTGAAGAAAGAACAAATGTTTTCCCTGCTTTCGACGAGTTAACAGTTGATGCTTTTTTTATCAAATACTTACAAAATAATATTCCCTTAGCTCAAGCAATTAGTACAGAAAAAGCCAAATCAGAAATGATTATTGCACCTGTTTTAATTGAAGTAAGAAGATTATTAGATAATAAAATTAGTTTATTCTCTGGAATTGATTTTAATGTTAATATTGAGCAAGGTTTAAATGGATTTTGCGATTTCTTAATCGGTCTATCATCTCAACAGTTATATGTAACATCTCCGGTGATTGCTTTGGTGGAGGCAAAAAATGATAATCTTAAACAAGGATTCGCTCAATGTATTGCTGAAATGATTGCTGCTGCTCAATTAAATCAATCGGAGGGAAATAATATTGAAAATATTTATGGTTGTGTTACGAATGGTAATCAATGGGTATTCTTACAATTAACTGGTAATCTAGTGATAGTTGATTTAGATGAGTATTATATCAATCAACCAGAAAAAATTATTAGTGTATTTGTGAGTCTAATTAAGTCAGAGTTAGAGTTGAATCTCAAACAAATCAGTAGAATTAGCTAAAATAGTTACTAGCAGAACAAGAAATTAATTTATAGAGATTCCTGTTAACGATCAATATTTAAATTGTAGCTGATGTAGCTGAGTAAGTAAAATGCAACCCACACAAGCAAATTACCAGATTTATGAACAAGATTATCCTGAATGGTTAGGGATTACCCTTAACCAACTACAAAATCGGGATTTAGAAAATATTGACTGGGAACATTTAATTGAGGAAATTGCTGCATTGGGAAACGAACAAAGGCTTAAAGTAGAAAGTTATTTATTGAGACTTTTAATTCATCTACTATTGTATAATTATTGGAGTTCAGAAAAACATTGGTCAGGGAGAGGTTGGGAAAAAGAAATTGATAACTTTAGGCTGGAATTAGATTTATTATTGGAGTCTAAAGTTCTTTATAACCATTGTACAAAAATCCTAAACAAGATATACATCAAAGCTAGAAACAATGCCATTCGTAAATCTGAACTATCTCCAGAAATATTCCCTGAAAATTGTCCTTATTCCTTAACAGAAATTCTCAATCCTGAATGGTTGCCATGATCACAAGCAATCTAAATAATCAATTATGTTAGATTCTCAACAAGAGTTAAATACCTTATACCATCAAGATTTATATCAATGGATAGAAACTACTATTCATAAAATTCAGCATCAGAATTTAGACCAATTAGATTGGGAAAACTTAATCCTAGAGTTAGAAGATTTGGGCAACTCTCAAAAGTATGAATTAGAAAGCCGATTGCTAGTATTATTTGAGCATTTATTAAAATTAGCATATTGGCAAGAAGAAAGAGAATATAATAGTCGCGGATGGAAGGGTACAATTATAGAACAACGAAAACAAATTCAGAAACTTTTAAAAAGAAATCCTAGTCTTAAACCTTTCTGGTTAGAGATATTTTCAGAAACATATCTAGATGCTAGAGACATTACTATAGTCAAAACTGGATTGGATGCTGAGGTTTTTCCTAGAGAAGTATTTTGTACTCCTGAGCAAGCTATAGATGAAAATTGGCAACCAAATATCGTATAATTATACTGATGTATGTGTAGTTGGTAAAACCAGGGTAAATGCTTGTATCAAGCAATTCTATAATCTAAGAAAACAATGATAATTAAATTATCAGCAAAAAATGATGATACCTAAAATCAAAATCTTACAAGAGGATCAATCTTATACTTTTAGTTCCTACTTTGATTTACCCTATGAAACCGATGATATTTTAAGAGAATTTGATTATTCATTTATTAAAACAGAGTTATCTTTACCACAAACAGATCAACCTATAGATGAACTGTTACTCGTCAAAGAAAAGATGAGAAAAATTTTACCTTTGATTAGTTTAAGTAGTGAAACTGCTAGACGAGAAACTTTAGTAGCTCCGATTTTAATAGAAATTATTGCTATCTGTAACTGTCAGCTAAAAATTGAATATCCGTTAAGAGTGAGCGATCGCTTAAAAGGAACTTTAGATTATTTATTACAGTCTAGACATGATTTATTAGTGATTGAAGCAAAAAAAGATGATTTAACAAAAGGTTTTACTCAACTCGCAGTGGAATTAATTGCTTTATCTCAAGTTACGGAGCAAGATATATTTTATGGTGCTGTAACTATTGGTACTTTGTGGCAATTTGGTAAATTAGATAAAGTTGAAAAAACTATCTATCAAGATCTAAACCTTTTTAAAATTCCTGATGATTTGCTGGATTTAGGTAAAGTTTTATTAGGTATTTTAGCATAATAACATTATGGATAAATTTATCATCATTTCTCCTAATATGAGAATCTATAACTCATCGAGTTAATATTTTTCAAATTGATAGTTAAAGGATGTGTAATTGGATATTAAACAAGGGGATAGAATAGGAATTATTGGCCGTAATAGCGCAGGGAAATCTAATTTTAAAAAAAAATTAAGTTGCATTGCATGACAGAACCAACCTGTGGTAAAATATTTATAAAAGGTCGAGTTGCTAGTTTATTGAAGGTAGGAATATGTCTTGATTCTGAATTGACCGTTAGAGATAACATTGAACTAAAATAATTTAGGATGGTAGTTCTGTTTACACAAACAGAAGAAATTACTGAAAATATAATTCAAAAAATCCAAAATTTACCCCTAAAAAACCAACAACAAATATTGGATTACATTGAATTTATTGCCAACAAATATCAACCGGAAAAAGTTAATCTAACTCAAAAAAACCAAAAACGAATTGCTGGACTTCAAGGAGGAAAAATTTGGATGAGTGATGATTTTAACAAACCTTTAGGTGATGAAATTTGGGCATCAGATACAGTTATTCATGAATTTCAATTGTCTCCTGACTTTCCTATAGCTAAATATGAACGAAAAATACAATAGTGCCAAAGAATGGCGTAAAGCAAATTACCGAAAACTAAAACAATATCGTGGAGAATGGATTATTTACACTAAGGATGGTGTAATAGCTCATCACCAAGATTATAGAATCATGACACAGCAAATTGACCTTCAGAACTTAAAATCTTCTGACTACATCACTGAGCGGATCTACGAGAACGAATTTGTTGAGCCAGTGAAGTTTTTCCCAGTGCGTTTTAGAACAGTCAAAAAACATGATTGGCAGCCAAAATACGAAGTCTGTCTAACTTTTCAAAATTCTAAACTCCTGGAAATGCTTGTAGATTCTGGTTCGGATATTAGCCTAATTACATTTTATTTAGGCACAGACTTAGGATATGCCCTCTCTCAAGGAGAAGTTCTGAGTAATGGAGAGGGAGTAGGGGGGAGTGTACAATATGTACTCCGACAAGTTGAAATGCAGATTGATGATTATACCTTTTCTGCTCCTGTGGCCTGGTTACAAAATGAGGATTGCCAGGAAGTTTTATTAGGTAGGGAAGTTGTGTTTGATTTATTTGATATTGAATTTAAACAAGCTGAGGAGAAAATCCTATTCAAATATAGGGGATAACTACTGGCAACTTATAAAATAAGTGTGTTATAAGTTATCTAATAATATACTATAGGTGGGTAATTTGGCTACTTCTATAATTAAATGCTAAATTTAGCTTAATCTTGAGATATATAAGCCGTCAAATCAATAATTTTCAAATTGGTAAATTAATACTTATGTCAGATGCAGTTATTCGCGTTGAAAATCTAGGCAAAAAATATATTATTGGCCATCAACAGCAGGAACGCTATACAGCACTGCGAGATGTGATTACTAATAAGGTTAAATCTATTAGTAGTCTACTAAATCCGCAAGCTAAGAATGAAAATCCTGCTTTTGAGGAATTTTGGGCTTTAAAGGATGTATCCTTTGATATTAAACAGGGTGATAGAGTTGGGATTATTGGGCGTAATGGGGCGGGAAAATCAACACTATTGAAGATTTTAAGCCGCATTACAGAACCGACAAAAGGGAGTATTAAAATTAAGGGTAGGGTGGCGAGTTTATTGGAGGTGGGAACAGGTTTTCATCCAGAGTTGACGGGGAGAGAGAATATATTTCTCAATGGTGCTATTCTAGGCATGGGTAAGGAGGAGATTAAGCGGAAGTTTGATGAAATTGTGGCGTTTGCGGAGGTGGAGAAGTTTCTAGATACTCCAGTAAAGCGTTATTCTTCGGGGATGTATGTGCGGTTGGCGTTTGCGGTGGCGGCGCATTTAGAGCCGGAAATTTTGATTGTGGATGAGGTTTTGGCGGTGGGGGATGCAGCGTTTCAGAAGAAGTGTCTGGGCAAGATGGAAGATGTGGGGAAGGAGGGGAGGACGGTTTTATTTGTGAGCCATAACATGGCTACTGTGACAACGCTATGCCAAAGGGCTATTTGGCTAGTTAATGGTCAAGTTAATTCAGAGGGGGATGCAGAGCATATAACTAGTAAGTATTTAACCTATGGTGCCGAACATTCTGGAGAGATTATTATTACTAATAAATTTGACAATCAGCGCTTTTGGTTTAACAAAGTTTCTTTACTAGATACAAAAGAAAATGTTAGCTCTGTTTTTGATGTACGAGAGCCAATAAAAGTTTGCTTAGAGTATGAACTTGCAGAGAATATTAATGGATTAGAAGTTGGTTTTAAGGTGATAAACTCTTCTGGAATTCCAATTTTTACTGTTGATAGGTCATTTCATTTGTCTCCCGAACTCTCTAAGGGAGTTTACTTAGCAGAAGTTGAAATTCCTCCGCTATTTCTAGCTCCTGGCTGTTATAGTATTAATGTTGCTTCTCATATTCCCAATGTCGAAATTTTATCTCATCACCAATCCCTGATGAGTTTTGAGATCGAAGAAACTGGTAGCCATATGGCTTTGTATAAAGGTCTAGCATTTGGAGTAGTGCTTGTAGATTTTCATTGGAAAGAATTAGCTATAAAATAGGCAAATTATGAATATTATTACTAAGATTAAAGCAAAAATTAATTTATTGGGAGCTATATTTGATAAAGTTATTTCGATACAAAATAAGTTAATTAAAATTCAAGAAACTTTGGGAAGAATCGAATCTCGGCAATTACAATCTCTAGATAAATTAGAATTACAAGATAATGAGTTTCAAGTGTTTTCTCAATGGGGAGAAGATGGGATTATTCAGATGCTTTTAAGACATATTGAGATACCTAATAAAATATTTATTGAATTTGGAGTTGAGAATTATACCGAATCCAATACTAGATTTTTACTGATAAATGACAATTGGGCAGGTTTAGTTATTGATGGAAGTCCTGAAAATATTAGTTATATTAAGCAAGATTCGATATATTGGCAGCGAAATTTAAAAGCTGTTCAAGCATTTATTGATCAAGATAATATTAATAAAATTATTGCTGAAAATGGTATAAAAGGAGAAATAGGAATTCTGTCAATTGATATTGACGGTAATGATTATTGGGTATGGCAAGCTATTGATGTTGTAGCCCCGGCTATAGTGATTATTGAATATAACTCTATCTTTGGAAAAGATAAAGCTGTAACAATTCCCTATGATCCATCTTTTGTTCGTTCTGAGGCTCATTATTCCATGCTGTATGCAGGAGCTTCTCTAAAAGCACTTTATAATTTAGGAAAAGCTAAAGGATATTCATTTGTAGGATGTAATAGTGTTGGTAACAATGCTTTTGCTTTTTTTGTCCGTCAAGATTTAAAACCAACTGCTATTAAAGAATTGACGGTAGCAGAAGGGTATATAGCAAGTCAGTTTCGTGAATCTCGTGATGAAAAAGGAAATTTATCTTATCTTTCTTGGGATGAAGGAAATAAAATATTATCTTCTTTACCCTTGGTGGATCTTGAATAAAACAAAATATAGTTAATCAAATACTCTTAATAAAAATGTACAAAATTCCTGTTTATCAACCCTCACTTGTAGGCAACGAAAAAAAATACGTTAATGACTGTTTAGATTCTAATTGGATTTCTTCCAAGGGAAAATATGTCTCTCTCTTTGAGAAAGAATTTGCAAATTATGTTGATGTAAAATATGCCACTGGAGTTTCTAACGGCACAGTTGCCTTACACCTTGCATTAGTCGCTCTTGGCATCGGTACTGGTGATGAGGTTATTGTTCCTACTCTAACTTATATTGCCTCAGTTAATGCCATTGTTTACACAGGAGCTACACCTGTATTTGTGGATTCTCTTCCTGATACTTGGCAAATAGCTCCTGAAGAAGTTCGCAAAAGCATTACACCAAGAACTAAAGCAATTATGGCAGTCCATTTATATGGACATCCTTGTGAAATGTCAGTTCTCAGAGAAATAGCTGATGCACATAAACTATTTCTGATAGAAGATTGTGCTGAAGCTATAGGCTCTAAATATCAAGGTAATCATGTCGGTACTTTTGGAGACATAGCAACTTTTAGTTTCTACGGGAATAAAACCATAACAACTGGTGAAGGAGGAATGTTAGTCACCAATGATCAAACTATCTTTGAGCGTGCTGTTCATTTTAAAGGACAAGGTTTGGCTAAATACCGTGAGTATTGGCACGATGTCATAGGTTATAACTACCGCATGACTAATATTTGTGCTGCGATTGGGTTAGCTCAACTGGAAAGAATAAATGATATTTTATCAAAAAAACGTCAAATTGCTGAACTATACAAAGAGTTGTTAAAAGATACAGAATTCAAAGTTCATCAGGAAGTTGGGGATGTGTTTCATTCTTATTGGATGATTTCGATTCTGATTTCTCAAGCTAATCAAAGGGATACAGTAAGAGAACATTTATCAGAAGCAGGAATCGAAACTCGTCCAGTTTTTTATCCTGTACACACTATGCCAATGTATACTCAAAAGTATCAAAAGCATCAAGTAGCTGAGGATATTGGCTGGCGTGGGATAAATCTTCCTAGTTATCCTGATTTGTCTCCAGAACAAATTGATTATATTTGTGATAGTCTAAAAAAGTTTATTTTTTAAGTTAAGTGTAGTTTTCTATGCCATACATTGGTTTCAGAACATTAAATAATTCAGATGCACAGTCTTTAAGCAATCTATTGCTTAATAGTTCCTCCGAATATATAAAATATTTCCATCCTTTTGATTTTCAAATGCTATCAATTCAGAAAATACTTGATAGTGCTGTTAATGACAAATTTTTTGGTATAGAACTTAAACAAGATAGTTCAGAATCAGATAAATTAATTGGATTTTATATGTTGAGAGGAATGGATGAAGGATATGCTGAACCAATGTATGGTGTTTTTGTTAATCAAGAATGGCAAGGTAAAGGAATAGCACGCTTAACTTTATCTCATGCAGAATGCTTTTGTAAAATAAATTCATATAAACATCTATTACTAAAAGTAAACCACAACAACTACCTTGCCAAGAAATTATATAAGTCTATAGGTTTTCAATTTTTAAGAGAAGAGACAAAGATTAATAATGTTGTTTTGTACAAAGATATCTATTAGGAAACTATAGTTATGATGAAAATAGGTTACTGGCTAGGTAGTGCAAGTATACATGGAGGAGGAACTTCTCCCTATGCCTGGCGTGTGCTTGAATTATTGTTAAGTCAAAGTAAAAATCATAATGTTGAGATTGTGATTTTAGGTACTAATGAAGTACATAAAGATTGTCTTGAATTAATTAATAAATATCAAGCAACCGCTAAAATAGCTCTATTTACGTATAAGTTTAATTTAATTAAACGTTTGGGAAGAATTTTAGGACTTATCCTAGCTAAATTTATCAATAAATTGAATCTTAATAGTCAGTTGCCTTTAATTCTTAATCCCTTATATAGCTGGTTTTCTTCTTTAGATATTGACTTACTTCATGTTCCTTATCAAACAGCACCAATCTATGATTTACCTTATCCATTTATTGTGACAATGCACGATGTCCAAGAATTACATTTTCCTGAATTTTTTACTCCAGAAGAGCGTGCTGCAAGAGCAGAGCATTATTGGAAATCTCTTAAATATGCTAGTGGTGTAGTTGTATCTTTTGATCATGTCAAGCAAGATTTGATCAAGTATTTTCGCTTGACTGAATCAAAGATTTATGTTTGTCCACTTCCTTACAATCAAATAAAATTAGCATCTCCTACTGAACAAGAAACCGAATTTTATAACCAAAAATATAGTAACTTAAAATCTTTTATCCTTTATCCTGCTCAAACTTGGGAGCATAAGAATCATTTATCTTTAATTAAAGCAGTAGAATTAATTAAAGTTAAATACGATCGCTCTATTAATGTTATTTGTACTGGTAAAAAGAACCCCAATTTTTTCCCAAATATAGAAAACAATTTATCAAAATCAACGGTATCAGAGCAAATTATTTTTGTGGACATTGTACCAGAAACAGAATTATATTGGTTATATAAAAATTGTTCTTTAGTAGTAATTCCTACTTTATATGAAGCGGGAAGTTTTCCGCTTTTAGAAGCAATGTCTTTAAAAGTTCCTGTGATTTGTTCTTCAGTTACTTCTCTACCAGAAACTATTGGAGATTCAAGATTTATTTTTGAACCTTTGAATATAGAACAGATGGGAGATTTAATTGTAAATATGTTAAACAATGAAAAATTAAGAATGGATAATATAAAAAATAGCCAAATTAGGATTGAAGAACTAACTAAGATAAATACCTTTGACATGATTGTGCGTGTTTGGGAAAAAAATAGTAAACATCTTAAAAGCGATCGCTAATTTATGAAATCTCAAATTGGTCGTTGTTTATGATAATATAAATAATTCAGGGGAAAAAATGAGTGAAAATTGGCGAGCGAACTGCTTGCAGCAGCGTTTCGCTATCGCCCTTAAAGAATATACTTTAGAACTACAAGCAATAAGATATATAAAACTATACCAACAGGTCAGGCGATCGCTTCGGTTGCAGTAGGCATCGCAACTGGGTATATAATGTGATTATAGCATCTATATCAACCAGTACAGGCGAACTGCTTGCAGCAGCGCTTCGCTATCGCTCAAAGACTTGAAAACCATCCTCGAATATTCATTTAGTCTATCAAATACCCTTTTGTCGTCTAGGGTGGCGGTAATTGAGATATGCTTTGTTGATATTGAAAGCGATCGCTAATTTATGAAATCTCAAATTGGTCGTTGTTTATTATAAGATAAACAATTAAGGGGAAAAAATGAGCGAAAATTGTTGAGCGAACTGCTTGCAGCAGCGTTTCGCTATCGCCCTTAAAGAATATAGTTGAGAACTACAAGCAAAACGGTATATTGAACTATATCAACAGGTATTGGCATAAAATGTGTCTACGAGCGATCGCAGTTAAAAAAATATGGTTCTACCGCTCCCTTTATGGAGAAAATTGATATATTTACCTTTGAATAGTATCCTGTTTCTCAACTCACATAAGGCGTAATTTGCTAAAAACTAATATCCCATGAATAATAATCACATTCTTTGTGTCCTTGGAAGTCCTCCTCGGCAAGGTTTAACTGGTCCAGTCATTCTTGATAGGCATCTAAAAAGATTACCGAGTAAATACGAAATATCTATAGTTGCACCCGAACAATCCTTTGATGGTCTAACATTTCCTGATGAATGGAGGCTTATTCCAATACCGATGCGCAGGTGGTGGTGGATTCCTTATAGATATCAAGTGCCTAAATTGCAAGAAGTTAGGTTCTGGTATTGGCGACAAGAATGTGAAAAAGTTTTGAAAGTCAGCAGACCAACTATAATATTAACAATACTTCATGATACTTATTCTGTTTTTTCTGCTTATTTGTCAAAAATTTGGCAAATACCCTTGATTGTTATTCTTCACGATCAAATGGAATTGGTTGATAAGTCAGATAAGTTGGCTGACTACGTAAAAAAAAATTGGAAATATGTTCTCGATCAAGCAACCGTGATACTGCCAGTATCTTTTGAACTATCAAGAGCATACCAAATTAATGAAATCAGCAAAATTAAACTTCTTCTACCGATACCTGAAGGTAATAGAAATACTTTTGTTGAATGGAAAGAACAATTTAAGCTTTCCCCTATAACCGCTTACGCAGGAAATATATATTCGGCTCAAATTCCTGACTTTAGAAAAGTAGCTAAATCCTTATCAAAGGTTAACGGAAGACTATTACTGATTGTTCCTATGAGTATAGAGGTGAAAGGTTTGTTAAGTGATTGTCCTAATGTAGACTATCATGAACCTTTTAAAAACAACGCAGATGTCATAGAGTATCTAAGTCAGTACGCAAGCTCTATATTGGTAAATTATCCTTTAGATATTAATACAATGCCTTGGATATCAACGAGTTTTCCAAGCAAGCTTGTTGAGTTTTGTCATTTAGGACTACCTGTCTTGATTATTGCCCCAACCTCCACACCTCTAGGTAAATGGAGCCTAGAACATAATTGGCTAAGCTATCTTAGCAATATGGATGACGACAAATTATTACTAACTTTATCTAATATGACAGAAAAGCAGAAATGGCTACAAATGGCAAGCCAGTCTATTACTGTTGCACAAAGTGAGTTTAATCCTGAATATATCCAAGCACAGTTTGAATCTGCGATTTCTATTGGATAAGTATTGATTAAGTTCGCTTTCTTGAAAATTTCGTGGGTTCTAAAAAATTGCAAAGTGCTATAAATATTAATGAAATTACTTTTTGTTGTTCCTGAATATCCCCCACATTATGGAGGAGGAATTGCTTCTTTTTATCAAAACTTACTGCCTAATCTTGCTCAAGCACAACATAAAATTACGGTTTTAGTGGGCAGTGCTTTTACATCAACACTGCCAGATTATCAACAAGACGGTATTCAAGTTAAGTTTTTAGATACAGACCTAGTTAATACTTGTCTAAAAAAATTCGATCGCTACAAGGCAATTCCCGAACTACAAAGACATCTTGCCGCCGCATGGGCGGCGTGGGAGCAAGTCAAGGGCGGTGACGGCTATGATTTAGTTGAAGTAACGGATTGGGGAATGCTATTTGCACCTTGGATCGTATCTCCCAATAGTCCCCCTACTGTCGTCCAGCTTCATGCCAGTATCCGGCAGATAGATTTTTATGACCCGCAGATCGATAGTCAATTGCAAGGAAATTTTGTGAGATTGCTAGAATCAGGATTATTATCGTGTGCCGATGAGTTGCAAGCTAATAGTCAATCAAACTCAATGGATTGGCAACAGCTAACAAACCGCGATGTTTTGTATATTCCTCCATCTCTTGCACTTGATATAGTGCCAACAGCCCAAAATTATCATCAATCTGATTCGATCAATGGTCTAGTAGTAGGACGGATTCAATATTGGAAAGGCGTAACAGTTCTTTGCGAAGCCTTGAGATTGTTGGGAGATCGATCGCCAAATATTGACTGGATTGGACGCGATACGGTTTATTGCGATTCAAAAAGCTTGATGTCCAACCATTTAGTTCAAAACTACGGAGATATTTGGCGGAATAAAATCCTGCCACTTGGCACATTTTCACCAGAAATAACTCGCCAATATCAAGCACAAGCAAAGTTTATTCTTGTGCCTTCTACTTGGGATGTCTTTAACTATACTTGTGTAGAAGGAATGGCTCAGGGAAAAGTTGTACTTTGTTCGGAAGGGGCAGGAGCCGCAGGTTTAATTCGTAATGGAATAAATGGCTTAACTTTTAAGGCAAACGATCCGCAGAGTTTAGCTACTTGTATAGAAACTGTAATGAGTTGGAGTGCAAGTAAATTAGACGAAGTTGGTTCAATGGCAAAGGAAACTATAAATGAAGAGCTTGCTCCTGAATTAATTGCCCAAAAACGAATAGAAGCCTACAAGGATTTGATCAACCGAGGAAAATATCCCGTTAAACCTAATCAATGGTTAGTTGATGCCGTTTCACCACAAAAAAAACTAGATAAACCACTAGCTTTTTTAGATCGATTGCCTTTACGTGAGTTAATAGACTATACAATTAATCGCAGTCTTAAAAAATTCTTGAAAACAATGTCATGAGTTATCCTTCATTAGCACTGTGTATTCCCGCTTACAATGCTGCCAAGTATTTACCTCGTTTACTTGAATCTGCCATGTCGCAACAAATCCCATTTGATGAGATTTGGGTTTATGACGATTGTAGTACTGATGAGACTGGGCAAGTTGCTGCTAAGTATGGAGCTAAAGTAGTTAGAGGCGATATTAACCGTGGATGTTCTTACGGCAAGAATGCATTAGCAGAAAAAACAAGTTGTGAATGGATACATTTCCATGATGCAGACGATCTACTAATGCCAAACTTTACAACAATTGCCCATCAGTGGATGGAACGACAAGATACTCCTGATACGGTTTTATTTGCCTTTGAATACCGAGATGGAGAGACAAATACACTTTATAGTATCAGAAAGTTTGACGATGAGGCTTTACAACGAGATCCTATTGCTTACACAATACTTCATCAAATTAACCCTTTCTGCGGACTTTACCGACGGGTAAAATTTTTAGAGGTTGAGGGCTACGATCTCGATCCTAATGTGCTTTATAATGAGGATGTTGCTTTTCATGTGAGGGCGGCTCGACGAGGTATGACATTTAGAGCCGAACCAACTGTCTCTATTATTAATTACCAATATTCAAACTCCATGTCTCAAGCTAACTTGAGCAAATGTATTACTGCCCATATTTGTGTGCTTGAAAAAGCAGCTTTAGAATCCCATTCGCAATACCATCAATTAATTGCAGAAAAGCTCTGGACTGCGGCGGGGGTTGCGGGTTCTTATCTCGCTTGGGATGTTGCCGATAAAGCCGCAAATCTTGCAGTCAAGTTAGGTGGAAGAAAAGGTGCGGCTAATAATAGCTATTGGTTTAGAACATTTGCTTTAATTAATCCACCTCTAGCTTTACGTGTTCGCGAGTTACTAATACGCTTTTTGCGCCCACAACTAAGACAGGAAAGTCAATATCAGCCTAACCGCAAAAATTAGAATTACAATGAACTCATCTTTAGTTTCTATTTTAATTCCAGCCTACAATGCTGCTCCATATATAGCAGAAACTTTGGATTCGGCTCTGGCACAGACTTGGCAGAATATAGAAATTGTAGTTGTTGATGATGGCTCAACAGATAATACTTTAGCGATCGCCAAAACCTACGAATCAAAGAGAGTCAAGGTAATTAGTCAAGAAAATAAAGGTGCTAGTACAGCTAGGAATAGAGCTTTAAAAGCAGCCCAAGGAGACTTTATTCAATATTTAGATGCTGATGATTTGCTTGCACCGGATAAAATTGAACGTCAGTTAAAGCTTTCAGAATTTGATCGTAACTCAGATTATGTGGCATCAGGAGAATGGGCTAGATTTTTCCAAAACCCATCTGAAGCTATATTTACCCCACAAACTTTATGGACGGATATGTCACCCATTGATTGGCTTATTGCTGCTTGGGAAAAGAATTTGATGATGCACCCTGCGGCTTGGCTTGTACCTCGAAATATTTCTGACTCCGCTGGTATGTGGAATGAGAACGTATCATTGAATGATGATGGTGAATACTTTTGTCGCGTTATTCTCGTTAGTCAAGGTGTTAAGTTTTGTGCAGGTGCTAAATCTTACTATCGGTCAGGTATTTCTGGTAGTTTAAGCGGTTCAAAATCTCGGAAGGCATGGGAATCTGCTTTTTTATCAGCAGAGTTATGTACAAATAATTTATTATCTGTTGAAAATAGCGATCGGACTCGTTATGCTTGTGCTTGTTATTGGCAATGTTTTGTTTTTATGGCATACCCACAAGCTAAGGATTTAATCCAAAAAGCTGAAAAAAATGTTCGTTCTTTAGGAGGGTGTGACTTAAAACCGGAAGGAGGAATTATGTTTAAAGTTATGCGTGAGGTTTTGGGGTGGAAAATAGCAATGCAGTTGCAAAAGTTGTACTACCGTTATCGGTATAACCAAAAGTGATGCAAGTATTTAGCTAAAGAAACCAGATCCCCGACTTCTTCTTTGAAGATGTCAAATAAGTGATGAATCAATGCTAAAAGTCGGGAATCTTCCCAAAGAATTATTAAAGAAGGAATTGCTGAAGGAAGGGAACAGGGTTAAAAATTGGAGGTAAAAATTGTTGTTAGATAATATAAAAAAGGGATTCTTTATAAGTGCATCTGTCTATGTTAGTGATGCTCATGGTGGCGTACAGCGTTGTACAAGAGAATATTTAGCCGCTATCAAAGCGGCAGGATGGAATTTAGAAATTTTGCCTTATTCAATAGATCGCCAATGGCAAACTCGACTCCTTCGTAAACTAAAGCCATCAAGTTTTTATAATCGCATTCCCCAATCTTTTATTTCTGACTTAGTAAATCGAGTTATATCTGAAAATATTTCATGGGTATTTCTCAATCAAGTTGATTCACTCCCTATTGTTCCGCACTTAAAACAAGCAATCCCTAATGTCAAAATTGTGCTTCTTTCCCATGGCGCTCAGTTTGTAGACGAATTTCTTGCAGCTCAAAGCATTGATTCGTTATCAATACAAGCGCGATCACGACTTGCAAACACGATCCTTGATGAAATGTCTTTACGACAATCTTTAGACCACGTCTTTACACTGAGCGAAGAAGAAACTGTCTTTGAACAATGGCTAGGTGCAAAATCTGTAAGTTGGTTGCCTCGCGCTGTATCTCCACAGCCATTGGATTGGCGACCAATATTGGGACGAGTTGGATTTGTTGGTACATTAGAACATACTCCAAATTATGAGGGGCTTGTCAATGTTTTGAATATTTTACAAAAACGCAATGATTTTGATGGATGTATCAGGATTGTTAGTAGCTCTGAATCTCTTGGTAATTCTCTGACTAAACGTTTTAGCTTCGTTGAATATTTAGGTCGGCTTAGTAATGAAGCTTTGCACAACGAAGCATTAACCTGGTGTTGGTTTATACATCCTTTGTTTTGTTGGTCTCGTGGATGTAGCACAAAGCTTGCAGATGCTTTAGAATGGCAAATACCTGTTTTAACCACTGAGGCTGGTTGTAGGGGTTATACTTGGAAAGATGGTAATGTTGTAAAAGTAAATACAGTCAAAGATTTTTGTTCTTACTTAGTTAATTTCAATTCAATTGATAAAATTGAAGACATCAGATCAAATGTAATACTAGCTTCATCCACTTCTCCGTCCATAGATGATGTTGCCGATAAAATTAATCATGCCTTATGGAATTATATTAAAAATAAGGCAGATCAGTAAAATCAATTTAAAATAAAAAAACTGCAATGATTAAAAGAATAAAAACTTTACTAAAAAATTCTGGAGATCTCACGATTACTAAATTTACAAGCAGGACTAGCAGTAATAGCCACTAACACAGAAGGTCAAAGCGAGATATTAAATGAGTATCCTGAAGCTGGTCAAATAATTGCTAGTCATGATGCGATCGCTTTAGCATCAGCCATAAATAACTTGGTTAATGATCCTCAAAAATTAGCTGCCACTAAAAAAACTGCTTTGTTAGCTGCTGAAGATCAATTAAACTGGGAGAACCAAGAGAGTATAATATTAAGATTAGCCACACAAGCAATTAGTAGATAAAAAACAGAATTTGGTTGTGTCTCTATGTTTATTAAGGTTTTTTAAATAAAAAATCAGACAATCCCTGGTTTTTCCATTAGCGAGGAATGCGACCTGCTTGCAACAGTATAGAACTATACCAATAATTCCGGCGATCGCTGCCCTTGGAGTAAGCATCGCCACTGAGTATATAATGTAATTGAAGTCCAAAATCAACTCAACTCTTAATACTTAAATTATAAAAACTTGAAAACAGATAGTCTATTTTACCGATTATTCCAAACATTTCCGCCACTACTGTTTGATCTGCTGAAATTTACCCCTGTTAACAGTAATTACAAATTCAAGTCAGTAGAAATAAAACAAACAGCCTTTCGTCTGGACGGAGTATTTTCACCACCAGAAAACGACGACAATTCCCCTCTATTTTTTGTAGAAGTCCAATTTCAAACAGATAAACTATTTTATCACCGCTTTTTTAGCGAAATATTCCTTTACCTGCGTCAATTTGACCCCCCCAACCCCTGGCAAGGAGTAGTTATTTATCCCAATCGTCAAACAGAAACAGGAAAAACCTGCCACTATGACTTTTTATTGGCAAGTTCCAGAGTCCACCGTATATACTTAGATGAATTAGAACCTCCAGCAAATGCCCCCATTAGTCTGAAGTTGTTAAAACTGATTGTTACTCCTGCGGATAAAAGTGCAGTTTTAGCAGAAGAAATTGCCAAGGAAACCTATGGAGAAATAACTCAAAGACCATTGCAATTACAACTGATTGATTTGCTAGAGACTATCATGGTTTATAAACTGCCTATTTTAAGTAGAGAGGAAATACAGCAGATGATAGGAATAACAGACATAGACCTCAAACAAACCCGTTTTTATCAGGATGTCTTTGCTGAAGGACAACAGGAAGGAAAACAAGAAGGAAAGCAAGAAGGAAAACAAGAAGAGGGAGTGAGTATAGTTCTGCGTCTTCTAAAACGGCAATTTGGTTCTTTAGATTCCGCCATTGAAACTCGAATTCAGGGTTTGAAACTAAGTGTAATTGAAATGTTGGTTGATCAATTACTTGATTTTACGGATATTTCTGAGTTAAAAACCTGGTTAGAAGACCACTAAATTTTCGCCTTTAATCTATCCCCTAAGGCCAACTTATAATCGCCTGAGATATACTTTGTTGATATCGCTTGAAAGCGATCGCTAATTTATGAAATCTCAAATTAGTTGTTGGGGAAATTCTCAGTCGTTGAAAATCCCTATATATCATAATCATAGATACTGAATTCAAACAATTTGGTCAAAATGGCAAAAATCCTGATTCTAATTGGCGCTCATCTATGCACGGCTCCTCGTCCTCAAAAAGAAGCTGAAACATTGGCAAATGCTGGACATGATGTCACTATCGGTGGTTTTTGGTTTGATCCAGATTTAGTAGAACGCGATCGGCTATTTATCCATGCCACCGTTCCCAATCATGAATTACTGTCTCGAATATCTGAACACAATATTGGCTTGGCTTTAGAGGTAAATAATATACCTAGTAGAAATCTCAGGATTACTAATAAGATATTTCAATATTTACAAGCAGGACTAGCAGTAATAGCCACTAACACAGAAGGTCAAAGCGAGATATTAAATGAGTATCCTGAAGCTGGTCAAATAATTGCTAGTCATGATGCGATCGCCTTAGCATCAGCCATAAATAACTTGGTTAATGATCCTCAAAAATTAGCTGCCACTAAAAAAACTGCTTTGTTAGCTGCTGAAGATCAATTAAACTGGGAGAACCAAGAGAGTATAATATTAAGATTAGCCACACAAGCAATTAGTAGATAAAAAACCGAATTTGGTTGTGTCTCTATGTTTATTAAAGTTTTTTAAATAAAAAATCAGACAATCCCTGGTTTTTCCATTAGCGAGGAATGCGACCTGCTTGCAGCAGCGCTTCGCTATCGCCACAACAAGCTTGACACATTAAAACCTCAATTTTTATTATTTTACCCACATAAAACCAGTGGTAAAAAAAGCAGATATAGGCAGTAAAAGATTAATCAGTCTGGCACCTAATACATGGGTACAGTGGATTACCCAACGTTCCCATCTGGAAGTACAAGACATCCTCAACACAGAATTTCAGTGGATAGAGAGAGAAAGTGACGTTTTACTCAAAGTGTACAGCCCAGAAATAGGAGAATTTTTACTACTTAACGAACTACAACTGCGTTACAACCAGAGAATGCCCCGGCGACTGCGAGCTTACACAGCCCTAGCAGAAGAGCGTTACAACTTAAAAGTATACCCAGTTCTCATTAACATCCTCCCCCAAAGCACTAAACAAATAATCCCCAATCGCTATGAATCAGAGATATTAGGGATAAAGGCTTATCAAGATTATCAAGTTATCAACCTGTGGGAAGTAGATGTTAACCTAGTGTTTGAGCAAAAAATATCTACCCTATTGCCCTTTGTGCCAATTCTCCAGGGTGGGAACAGTGAAAATAACCTCCGTCTTGCAGTAAGAGAACTGCGGAAAGATGAACAGCTAAAAGACCTAGAGCCGTTATTATCATTCTTTGCTAGTTTTGTTTTAGATATTCCCTTAATTCAACAAATCATGAGGTGGGATATGACAGTGTTAAGAGAATCACCGTGGTATGAAGAAATTCTGAAGGAAGGATTACAGCAAGGAGAACAACAAGGATTGCAACAAGGATTGCAACAAGGATTGCAACAAGGATTGCAACAAGGATTACAACAAGGGGAGTCCGCCCTTGTCTTGCGTCAACTGACTAAGAGGTTTGGGGAAATAGAATTTTCTATCACACAGAAAATCCAGAAGTTACCAACTTCTAAGTTAGAAATTTTGGGAGAAAGTTTATTAGATTTTTCTCAGTTACAAGACCTGATAGACTGGTTAGAAGTTCATTAAACTGTGATCTGCCCGTGAAATTGCTCTGTCACTAAAATTTGGTATAAGTGATTAAATTTTTATGCCCTCATGGAATCCTCAATATAAAACCTTAGACCACTGGCGGGGCGTTGCAGCCTTATGGGTGATGATTTTTCATGGTTTTGGAACTGTGTACAATAAACCTCTTCACCCATTGGTTGAGCTAGTAAAATCAGTAGCAGCACCGGGTTGGTTAGGAGTACACCTTTTTTTTGTGATTAGTGGCTATTGTATCGCCGCTAATGTCTATAAATTAATCCTTAAGCAAGGTAGCAGTTGGGATTTTTTGAAAAATAGATTCTGGCGGTTAATGCCCACTTATTGGCTGGCATTTATAGTCACTTTAATACTAAATTTAGTATCTTCTCCATTTAACAAAACTAACTTGTGGGAATCTTTCCCTTTATCTCTCCAGTCTTGGGTAGGTAATTTATTTTTAATCCAGCCTTATCTTGATGTTCCGTTCTATGTTGTAGTTTACTGGTCACTTGTAATTGAACTAGGTTTTTATTTAATAACTGCTGGTCTGTTAGCAATTAGAAATAAGATAAATCAAAACTTAGCTTTATTCATAGCCCTCAGCTTAGGATTAGTTTCTGTTTTTATTTCTAATGATCCCCGATTAGGCTTATTTAGAAATTATGGTGAGTTTCTTTGTGGATCGCTTGTATTTATTGCTCTTTTAACAAATGCTTCAAGTCGAATTTATCAACGTAATTTATGTTTAATGCTTATCCCAGTTTTGGGTTGTTTGGGTCAATATATGAATGTTGTACATAATCAGCAAAATCAACTATTATTTAGTAGTATTTTTGCGATGATTATTTATTTTCTCTACAAATTAGATAAATATATTGATTCTTTGGATTTCATGAAATGGCTCAAGTTTATAGGCATAATATCGTATTCCCTCTATTTGCTCCATGTTCCATTTGGGGGAAGAGTAATTAATCTAGGTTCAAGATTTGTGCCGATTGAAAGTCCAATGATGCTAATGTTGCAAATGCTTGGTTGGTTAGTAGCAATTAGTGTAAGTTTCATATTTTATCAATTAATTGAAAAGCCTTTAAATGACTGGAGACATCAAATAACAGCCAATAAACCAGTGTTATGAAAATATTACTCACCGCTGATCCTGAATTACCAGTACCGCCAAAACTCTATGGTGGTATTGAACGGATTGTTGATTTATTAGTTGCAGGGCTGCAAAATCGTGGTCATGAAGTGGCTCTTGTCGCTCATCCTGAATCAACATCATCTGTATCTAAACTGTTTCCTTGGGGAGGAATGCGATCGCAAAACAAGCTCGACACATTACAAAATATGATCACCCTATGGTCAGCAGTCAAGTCATTTAAACCTGATGTTGTCCATAGTTTTTCGCGCATTTTCTATATGCTGCCAATTCTGCGATCGCCTTTACCCAAAATTATGTCTTATCAGCGCCGGCCAAGCGATCGCACTGTCAAACTAGCCGCGCAAATTGCCGGTAAATCTCTCACTTTTACAGGTTGCAGTGATAGTATTTGCAAAATCGGGCGCAATGCAGGCGGAACTTGGCAAACAATTTATAACTGTGTTGAACCGGAGAAATACACATTTCAAGGAAAGGTAGATGCGGATGCACCCTTAGTTTTTTTAAGCCGGATTGAGCGGATTAAAGGTGCGCATACAGCAATTGCGATCGCCAAAAAATGCGATAAAAAACTCATCATTGCAGGTAACTATAGCCAAACCGGTGAGGAGGGAAAGTATTGGCGAGAAGAAATAGAGCCACAGCTAGGAAAAAATAGAATTGAATACATAGGAACAGTCAATGATGAGCAGAAAAATAATTTATTAGGTCAAGCCTCAGCTATGCTTGTTCCCATAGAATGGGATGAGCCTTTTGGCATTGTCTTTGCTGAAGCTTTAGCCTGTGGTACTCCCGTAATCTCTTGTCCAAGAGGCTCATTGCCGGAAATTGTGCGAGAAGGAGTTGATGGTTATTTGATCACTTCCATTGATGACGCAGTTAATAAAGTGCATCAGTTAGATCAGATTGATCGTCATGATTGTCGTCAACGAGCGATAGAATACTTTTCATCTGATGTAATTGTTGAGCAATATCAACAACTTTACATGAGCAAATTCTTGTGAATTTGAGGTTTAAGACAAAATCATATATGTTTTAAGTCTGCACATTGACTAATAATTTGCTCATAGTTAAGTAGGATTGTAAATTTTCTGCGTGTCGTTAAAATTTTGTTTAGTAGTTGTTACTAAACAACAACAACCGTTAAAATTTTTTGGCGTTGCTGAATTGGGGTATGAAATTAAAAAATCAAAAAAATGAAACTCTTACCCTCTGAGACTGGAGCGCCAATGCGTGAAATAAAATCATACTCTGAATCAGCAACGCCATTTTTTCAATAAAATGATTGAATCAATTCCTATGTCTATTTTATCTACCCAAAAAGTTAATTGTCCTGTTTGTTCAACAACCTGTTTTAATCCGCCGCTGTATAGGTATACATCCTCTAATGCCGCATCTCATTTCTGTCCAACAACTCGTAATCTAGATCGTTATCATCGGTTGGAAAAAGTCATTCGTAAATTATGGGAAGGAGATGAATGCGTAATTCTCCAATGCCCTCAATGCGGATTTGCTTTTGGCTACCCTTTTGTAGGGGGTGACGAAGAATTTTATCAGATTTTGCATGAGCAGAAGGGTTATCCATCCTGGCGGTGGGATTATGACATTGCTATTCAAGAAGCAATAACACCGTTTGGTGGCGGCAAAATACTTGAAGTTGGAGCAGGTGCAGGCATATTTCTTCGTAGCTTGGGACAAGAATGGCAAAGTTATGCAATGGAAGGCAGTGAAACAACTAGAACTGATCTAGAATCTGCGGGAATTTTTGTCTTGAGGGATTTGTCAGAAATTTCTCAATCTGAAATAGGGACATTTCAAGTAATCGTCATCTTTCAAGTATTAGAACATATTGCAGAATTTCACTCTGTTTTAAAACAATGTCGTCAACTATTAGCAGCTGGTGGCAAAATTGTTATTACTGTTCCAGATGGAGAGGCTATGATTCGTCAAGAAAGAATTACAGGTTGTCCTGATATGCCTCCTAATCACATCAACAAATGGACTCCAAATAGTTTATCGCTTGCCTTAAAACAGGCTGGTTTTATACCACAATCCAGCATTTCCGAGCCAAATTCATGGTCTAACTTTAGAGGATACCTACATCTAAGAGTGATATCAGATGCAACCAATTCTCGATCTATAGCTGCTCAAGTATATCGGATTCAGAACAAACGACTCCGCTCTCCATTATTAGCTTTTTTAGGATTATTTGCTTTAATTCGGATGCTTCCTTATTTTTCAGAATTATCAAAAGGCGGTGCTTTTGCGATGATTGCAGTAGCTCAATAACAAAGACTTAAAGGCGTTGCTGATTTTAGGAATGAAAATACAGCAAGTAGCTTTGAGTGAAGTACACTTTGTGCGGGCAAGATGCCCGCACCACAAGAGTTTTATTATTAATATCTGTACTTCATAAAATCGGAAACTGCTGTAATTATCGCGCAAAATTTTAACGGCTGATTCTGTACTCGCTGTTATATGAGAAACAGTTGATCCCGAAATTGAGAACACCCTAGGAGAATCTGGCTTTCAATCTGCTAGTTAGGATCCATTTAAGAGAGAATTAAAGACTTCAGCACATAATCATTTAAGTAATAACTATTTATGGATTCGGAATTTATCTCTAAAATTACAGATCGGTGTAAAACTGCTCCCAAATATCAAGTATTAGGAGTTGATTTTTGATGTTATCATATAATCAACTTTTTTTAGTTTTATATTAGCTATTTATATACTTATAAGTAATTAAATGAATCATCGAGTTCTTATTGTTAGCCCCCATTTCCCACCAATTAACGCTGCGGATCATCAGCGCATTAGAATGGCACTGCCATACTTTGAAGAATTTGGATGGGATGTAACTGTTCTATGTATCGAACCTGATTTTATCGAAGGAATATATGATCCCAACCTGAATTTGACGGTTCCAGCAAACATTGAAATTATTCGAGCATCGGCTATTTCTCCGAAACTATCTAGAAAATTAAAGCTGGGAAATTTAGGTTTTAGAAGCATACCTTTTTTGATAAAAGCAACAGCTAAATATTTTGAAAAAAATTATTTTGATTTAGTTTATTTCTCAAATACAGTTTTTTTGACCATGCCCCTTGGTCGCTATTGGCTAGAGAAATATAAAGTTCCTTATATTTTAGACTTTCAAGATCCTTGGTTAAGCGATTATTATGATCGCACTCAAAACACTCCCCCTGGTGGCAAACTAAAATATGCAGTCGCCCAGTCTTTTGCTAAGATTTTAGAACCCTTGACTTTGGCTAAAGCCTGTCATATAACCAGTGTTTCACCAGAATATCCCAAAGTATTAATGCAGCGATATTCCTGGCTCAAGGAAGAGCAGTTTTCTGTTCTCCCCTTCGGCGCACCTGAAAAAGATTTTGAGATATTACCTAAACTGAATATCCAACAGAAAATATTTGCTCCTGATGATGGTTATCAACATTGGGTTTATGTGGGTAGAGGTGGTGAAGATATGGCTTTGAGCTTGAATGTCTTTTTCTTAGCAATTCAAAAACATCGTCAGCACAATCCCGAAATTTGGCAAAAAATTAAAATTCATTTTGTTGGCACGAAATATTCAATTTTTGACAACAATAAGGAAATAGAGGCGATCGCCAAATCCTATAATTTAGACGATATAATAACTGAATATCCACAACGTATCCCTTACTTTGAAGCCTTGCAAGTTTTAAAAGATAGTCATGGGATTTTAATAATTGGTTCTGATGATCCCAGTTATTCTGCATCTAAAGTCTATCCATGTATCCTCGCTCAGAAGCCCATTTTAGCAATTCTGCACGAACAGAGTCTTGTCGTTAACGTAATTAAAGAATGTCAGGCGGGCTATACCGTAACTTTTACTAATTTAACCAATATAGAAATTTATGATATCCTTAGACAAGGAATAGAATGGTTACTTAATTCTCTAGTCTACGGACTTTCAGAAACAACAGATTGGCAAGCATTTGAGCCTTATACCGCTAGACAAATGACACGGACTTTGTGTCAAATTTTTGATCAGTCAGCTAATCCAAAATCAAGGTAAAACCTAAAATATGCAAAAAAAAATTGTGATTTATGCAAAACTGGACTAGAACTTTCTGAGTGTCAGTAACTCAGCCCTAAAGGGACTGAGCTTGTAAGAAATTGCAAGCTGTACTGACCAGTCTAAGTCTTCACTGACTACGTTTTTTGAGTCACGACACCCCGGAATGCGTAGCTAGTTCCCTGCTCTGTCATTTGCAATTAAACAGTTTTAAAGTCCCTGAAACAGTGTTGCAAGTTTAAAAAGCTCTTAAAACATTGACGAAGCTAACATTACCCCAGAAATGGGAGGCTCTTCGGAGCAACACATTATGCGTACAGAGTTGGGAATTTTGAATCGGTAATTGTCCCGTTGAAAGTACATTACAAAAGTACACCGAATTTACCAACTCCAAGGCGGTAATGAAAAAATATTCAAGGCGGTTAAAACCGCACGAGTCGTTTCCCTCTCAGCACTGAAGTGACTGAGTTTCCCACTTACCGGGTATTTTTATGAACTCAGTAACATTGAAACCTATATTTTTACAAAAGCTATAAATTAAATTTTGTAATGCGGGACGTACGTAAAAAAAATAATGTCACATTACTCTCTAAACAATAGACCTTTGCTAAGGCCAAAATCAGATAAAATATCTGTAACTAAAATACTTTGGGTAATTTGTCTGGTGCTGGCTTTTATTGGGCTAAGTACACCTAATCCCAGCGAAACATTTTTAGGATGCCTAATTTGGCCAGTCTTGTTTTCATTGCTTTGGCGACCTGGTGAACCACCTGCATTATTATTTGCAGCCAGCTTTCAAAGCCTTCAAGTATTTGTCCCTGTGATTACTGCTAATTTAGCAGGAGAAACTCTAAAGCAGAATTTTGGTCAAGAACTAAGTTTAGCATTTTATTTAGGTATCCTATCTATGCTGGCACTCGCCTATGGTATGAAGCAGGCTGTTGGCGCTTCTCCTGTAATTAGCTTCATAGATCAAGAAAAAAGTGCATCAGAATTAAAAGTTTCTAGGTTAGCAATAGCATATTTAGGGACATTCGTATTTTCTTCATTAATAACTTCTCTAGCATTTGGAGACCCTGCTTTTACCCAACTTTTGCTATCTTTGGGGTATTTGCGCTGGTTGGTTATTTTTTTGATTCTCTGGAATGGATTTCGTGATCCTAAATTTGGCTTATTATCTTTAAGCATTGTTATCTTAGAAATTATCATTGGGATGACTGGGTTTTTTAGCGGATTTAAGCAAGTCCTTTTTGTAATGTTGGTTGTATATGGGGCGACAAGTTTTAAAGTTAAGCAATTACTACGCCCCCAAGTTTTAATATTGATGGTGCTATTACTGTTATTAACAACTTACTGGCAAAGTGTTAAGGGAGGTTATCGTAACTATGTTAACCAAGGAACTCAAACTCAAACCGTGAGGGTTTCTTTGGCTGATAGATTAAATTATCATGCTAATGAATTTAGTAAAATCAGCGATAAAGACCTTGAAGACGGATTTAATTCAGGATTATCTCGTTTGGGATACCTTAGATTTTTCGCAGGTAGCATTAGAACTGTACCTAATGCTGTTCCTTATCAAAATGGCAAACTATGGTCGGAGGCAATATCTACTTTAATTCCCCGCGCTCTTTTTCCCGATAAGCCAATACTTGACGATTCCAAACGCACAAATGAATTTTCGGGTATTCAAGTGAGTGGTGCTGACAAAGGTACTTCGATTAGTATTGGCTATGTGGGTGAGAGTTACATTGATTTTGGTGTTCCATTCATGTTTGCACCAATTTTCGCCCTGGGCTATTTTTGGGGTTGGCTTTACCGATTTATAACTAATTTAGGATCAATTCCTTTGCTAGGATTAGCAGCAGCAACAACTATTTTATTGAACTCAGCAGTTTTTTTTGAGTCTTCTAATGTTAAAGTACTTCCTTCAGGAGTAATTTTATTATTAGTTTATTCCATGGCTCTTCGTCTTTTTGGAAAAAACATTTGGTTATGGCTAACGTGTAAATCTGAGTTGAATTAACTTTGCTGAGGTAGTTAAAATTAGTCAATGACAAATTTAGCAATTATTGCATCTCATCCAATTCAGTATTACGCGCCGCTTTTTCGGTGTCTGGCTGAAGACTGTAATTTTAATATTAAAGTATTCTATTTATGGGATTTTGGCATTACAAATCAGATTGATCCAGGATTTAAGCAATCGTTAAAATGGGATATTCCATTACTAGATGGCTATGATTTTGAATTTGTGCCTAATATTAGTAAAGATCGAGGCACTCATCATATCTTTGGCTTGCAAAATCCCAGCTTGACTCAGCAAGTTTTAGCATTTAAACCAGATGCTATATTCCTGACAGTCTCCTATAACTACGCAAGTATTTATAGGTTTCTTTGGCAGATGAAAAATATCAATATTCCCATAATATTTCGTGGTGATTCCCATCGAATTCAGGCAAAAAATGATTTTAAAAGTCAGCTAAAAAAGCTATTTATTGCCAAAATTTTCCAAAATTTTGCGGCTTGTTTATATGTTGGTAAAGCCAATTATGAATACTTTAAATATCATTCTGTATTAGAGAGTAAATTATTCTTCGCTCCCCATGCTATTGATAATCACCGGTTTTCTGCCATGACTAATGAGCTATCTAGTCAAGCAAAAACTTGGCAACGGGAATTAGGTATCCCTCTCCAAAATCAGGTAATCCTTTTTGCTGGGAAATTTGAACATAAAAAGCGTCCTTTGGATTTAATTCAGGCTTTTATTAATGCACAATTAAAATCAGTCTCTTTGCTATTAGTTGGGTCGGGAAATTTAGACGCACAAATGCGAGAGTTAGCCAAGCAGAATGATCAAATCTACTTTGCCCCATTTCAAAATCAATCCCTAATGCCGCGTACTTATGCTAGTTGTGATGTTTTTGTTTTGCCTAGTTATGGTAGTGGTGAAACATGGGGGTTAGCAATTAATGAAGCGATGTGTATGGGATGTGCTGTAATTGTTAGCAGTCATGTTGGTTGTGCGGCTGATTTGGTTAAACAGAGAAAGAATGGTTTGATTTTTGAAGCAGGAAATGTAGAGGCTCTTACTGCTAGTCTTAAAGAGGCTATGGCTGATCATTGTCGCTTGAAACAATGGGGAGAAGAAAGTAAAATCATTGTCAGAGATTACTGTTATGATCGCATAATTGCAGGCTTAAAGGAAGCCTTGGCAGCGATATGTAATAAATAAAACCCATGAATAAGAATAAGAATAAGAATAATCTTCACCTCTGGTTTCCCAACATATTTGAATTTACAGGTGGCATTCAAACATACTGTGGTTTTTTGTTGTCAGCCATTCAAAATATCTACCCTGATACTCACTATGATATCTTTATCAAACATGACAGAAATGCCTCACCCAACTTCTCAACCCTAGCCCCTACTAGGTTTCACTTTGCTGGATCTATACCATTACCACTGAGAACAGCTGCATTTGCAGCCCAGTTAATTGGTTGGGGAATCTGGAAGCGCCCAAATCTAATCATTACCGGCCACATGAATTTTACCGTGGCAGCCTACTGGCTAAAACGATTGACAAATGTCCCTTATTGCACTGTTGCCCATGGTATCGAAGCCTGGAATATCAAAAACCCAGCTTTGCAAACAGCTTTACATCATGCAGACCTGATTTTAGCAGTTAGTGGCTATACCCGCGATCGCCTGATTAAAGAACAAAACCTCGACCCGAATAAAATTGTTATTTTACCAAACACTTTTGATTTCAATCGCTTTCAACTAGTCCCCAAACCTGCTTATTTATTAGAAAAATATGGACTAAGGCGCGAACAACCTATAGTATTAACTGTAGCTCGACTAGCGGAAGTTGAACGCTATAAGGGTTATGACCAAGTTCTCAAAGCACTTCCTCAAATTCGTCAGCAAATTCCCGATGTTCACTACATTATTGTGGGTAAAGGAAATGACCAGACTAGAATTGAGCAGTTAATTACCCAATTCGGATTACAAGATTGTGTAACTCTAGCTGGATTTATTCCTGATCAACAACTGTGTGATTACTACAATCTCTGTGATGTTTTTGCTATGCCGAGTAAAAGAGAAGGATTTGGTATTGTCTACTTAGAAGCCCTAGCCTGTGGTAAACCTGTTTTGGGTGGTAATCAAGATGGTGCTACGGACGCGCTTTGTCATGGTAAACTAGGGGCATTGGTAAATCCTAATGATGTAGATGAAATTGCTCAAACTATTATTCAAATTTTACAAAGTACATATCCTAATACTTTAATGTATCAACCCGAATCCTTGCGTCAACAGGTTATTGATACCTTTGGTTTTGAGCAGTTTCAGAAAACTTTGGCTGGATATTTGCACCGATCATTGAATCCAGGGAATTGAATTAACTAGCTGTGATGTTATCATAGAGAAATATCTATTTAGTTCATAGTTAAATCCAATAACTAAATTCCAGTTTTATACCAATTTAAGATTATATATATATAGAATAACCTATGTGCGGAATTGCAGGTGTTATCAAACTAAATACCGACGATGGAAGTTTAGAAGCAAAAATCGAAAAGATGCAAACAGCACTAAAACATCGTAGTCCCGATGATGCAGGTATTTATATTTCAACTGACAAACAAGCAGCTTTAGCTCACACTCGACTTTCTATTCTTGATCTCAGTGCTGCTGGACATCAACCTATGTCCACCACTGACAACCGCTATCATATTACATTTAATGGAGAAATTTACAACTTTCAAGAATTGCGAGAAAATCTTATTTCCCAAGGTGAAAAATTTCATTCTCAAACAGATACAGAAGTAATTCTCAAACTCTATCAAAGAATTGGTTCTGATTGTGTCCAACATTTACGAGGAATGTTTGCTTTTGCGATTTGGGATGATTTAGAAAAAACTTGTTTTTTAGCTCGTGACCCTTTAGGAATTAAACCACTTTACTATTACCAATTAGGTACAACTTTAGTATTTGCTTCCGAACTCAGAGCAGTTTTAGCATCTGGTTTACCTGCAATTAATATGAGTGTGGAAGGATTATATGGTTATTTAACAACCGGTTCAGTTCCCGAACCATACACTCTAATAGCTGACATTCATTGTTTATCCGCTGGTAATTGGCTATATTGGCACAATGGAAATACTACCAAAAAACAATATTGGCAAATAAATTTTACTCCTGAAGCAATTTCTCCTCCAGAAGCGCAAGAAATAGTTCGTAAAGCTTTATTAGATTCCATTCAACATCATTTTATCAGTGATGTACCCGTGGGAATTTTCCTCAGTGGTGGTATTGACTCCACAACCATTCTCGCTCTAGCAACCCAAACCCAACAATCACAATTATCTACCTATTCCATAGCTTTTGCTGAATCGGAATTCAATGAGGGAGAATTAGCTGAAAAAATCGCTAATCATTTTGGTGCAAAACACACAGAATATCAAGTTACATCATCCTTTGCTAAGAGCATATTACCCGATTTCCTCGCAGCAATTGATCAACCGAGTATTGATGGCTTTAATACATTTTGTGTCTCTAAAGTTGCCCATGACAATGGCATGAAAGTAGTATTATCAGGTTTAGGAGGAGATGAAATATTTGGTGGATACAAGTCTTTTCAAAAAGTTCCCCAAATGGTTGCATGGAGTAAAAATCTAAATAGATTACCTTTCCTCCGTACGGGTTTGGGTCTAGGATTAGAACGTTGGGGAAATTCACTAAAAATGCAAAGATTCGGTGAGTTTTTAAAACAACCCCCTAGTTTTGCTTCTGCTTATAATACTTTTCGCGGTATTTTTTCTCATCAAGAAGCTTGTCTAATTATTAATCAATTATCAATAAGCATCCCTATATTACCCCCCTTAGTCCCCCCTTATCAAGGGGGAGGGTTAGGGTGGGGGTCTACCCCAGAAGATGAAGTCAGCTTTTTAGAATTAAGTGGTTATATGCGTAATCAATTACTGCGAGATAGTGATATCATGAGCATGAATTGGGGTTTAGAATTGCGTGTTCCCTTTGTGGATAAAACTTTATTAGAAACTGTTGCACCAATTCCTAGTAATATTCGTTTAGCACAGGGGAAAAAACTGTTAACACAAGCAATTACAGAAATACCTGATTGGGTAATAAATAGACCGAAAAAAGGCTTTTCTTTTCCCTTTGAAAGTTGGATGAATAGTGAATTTGGCGATTATTTTCATAATGTCCATCAAAAGCTAAATATCCCACCAAATATACCCCTTAAACCTTGGTATCGTCGTTGGAGTTTAGCAATATTAAACCATTGGTGGGAGCAGATTAACTCATGAAAGTTCTCCATATAATTCCTTCAGTTGCGACTGTTCGCGGCGGTCCGAGTCAAGCCATTTTAGAAATGGTGAAAGCTTTAAGAAAAAATAATATTGATGCGGAAATTGTCACTACTAATGATAATGGAGAAGATATATTAGACGTACCTCTAAGAAAATTTATAAATTATCAACAAGTTCCTGTCCAGTTTTTTCCCCGATTTTCTCCTTCTATTCACGCTGTGAGAGAATTTGCTTTCTCCAGAGAATTAACAATATGGTTATGGCAAAATATCCGTAATTATGACTTGTTACATATTCATGCTATTTTCTCTTATAGTTCTACAATAGCAATGGCGATCGCCCGCTGTCAAAAAATTCCCTATATTGTTCGTCCTCTAGGACAATTATGTACATGGTCTTTACAGCAAAGTGCTAGAAAAAAGCAAATCTATCTGAAAATTATCGAAAAAGCTAATCTTAATCACAGTCAATCAATTCATTTTACCTCTGTTGCAGAACAACAAGAAGCTGCTCTATTAAATTTAACCTCCCCAAATTTTATCATCCCCCACGGACTTGCGATTCCCGATACAATTCCTCATGCTTATCAACGTCTACGACAACATTTTAATTTACCCATAGATGAACCAATTATCTTATTTTTATCTCGCTTACATCCTAAAAAAGGTTTAGACTACCTAATTCCAGCATTAGGTAGGTTATCTCATTACCGCTTCACATTCATTGTCGCCGGTAGTGGCGATTCAGATTATGAAACTGAGGTAAAAACTCTAGTGAAAATTCATGGACTTGAGAGAATAACATATTTTGCCGGATTTGTCAAGGGTGAAATCAAGGACTTATTAATACAAGGAGCAGATATATTTGCCCTAACTTCCCATTCCGAAAACTTTGGTATATCAGTTCTAGAATCCCTAGCTGCGGGTACTCCAGTTATAATTACCCCTGGTGTAGCACTCAGTGATATAGTCCAGCAACAACATCTGGGATATGTTACAGAACTTAATATTAATGATATTGCTACTACAATTGAAAACTTCTTAAATCATCCTCAAAAATCTCAAGAAATGGGCGATTCCTACGGAGCGCTTCGCTATCGCGCCCGGCAGTTTATATTAGATAATTATACATGGGATAAAATAGCGTTAAAAATGGTTTCCGTGTATGAAAATATCATTCAAAGTAATAAACATTTATAGACTCTACACCCAAATTCATACTTGGTTTCAGCAACGCCATTAAATGCAGTACAGCTGAAAAAGCGATCGCTCTGGGTTCTCAACTTTTGAAAAAAGGATTTGGAGCGATAGGGCGATTCCTAGGTCGCGCTTCGCTATCGCAGCTATAATACTATAATAGAGTAAACAATACTTAGGTGCTTTCATGAACACCATTAATGCTCTTTAGGAACAAGATTATTTCCTTTGGCTGGAAGAAACCTATAAATTACTAGAAAATAATCGCATTGAGGAATTAGATTTTTTACATTTAAAGAGTGATGTCCCTGTGAAATTTCTATAATAGAGTTTTTATTACCAATTACCTAGTATATGGAAGGAATTAAATATTAATGACTTAACTATTGAGTAGAGGGAGGCAAAAACAATGACTGTAGCTCTAGACAAAACCATAATCTATCCCGACAGTGATGGTCAGCCCATGGCAGATAACACCAAGCAATTTCGCTGGATTGTCCTGATTAAAGAAAATCTCGACTCCCTCTTTGCCAATGACGAGACCGTTTTTGTGGCAGGAGATCTGCTGTGGTATCCCGTTGAAGGTCGTCCCGATATTCGTGTCGCCCCCGATGTCCTCGTGGCCTTTGGCCGACCCAAAGGCGATCGGGGGTCATACCGGCAATGGCAAGAAGATAATATTGCCCCTCAAGTAGTGTTTGAGATTTTGTCTCCAGGCAATACCCTCAAAGAAATGAGCCGTAAATTGTTATTCTATAACCGCTATGATGTGGAAGAATACTACATATATAACCCAGACTCTAATGAGTTGATGGGTTTTACCAGAGCCGACGAAGAACTCATATCCATTGAAAACATGGATCATTGGCACAGTCCTCGTTTGGGTATTCGGTTTGAACTAACAGCGTCAACTCTAAATATTTATGATCATCAAGGCAATCTCTTCTTATCTCCGTTAGAACTACGCAAAAGCCTTGAACAGGAAAAATCCAGGGCAGAACAGGAAAAAGCCAGGGCTGATTGTTTAGCCGCCAAACTGAAAGAATTAGGTATAAATCCTGATACTCTAATACCATAGGAGCAATTCATTAATACTTTTGGTTTCGAGCAGTTTCAGAAGACATTGGCTGGGTATTTGCAGGATCATTAAACCAAATGATAAAATCAGGAAGGAAGCCAGGGAATTAATTCCCTGGCTAATAGCTGAAGTCGTTTTTAAGCGACTGGTTTGGGTAATATTGATATATGGCAACCCTGGCACATTAGTTGGTAGGGTGCGTTAGATATCAACAATCCGTTTATTTGCAAGATTTATGCAGTAGTAAAGCACCTTACAACAGATTTTTGGGGTGACGCTTGCGTAAGTCCTAAGATAGTTGAATTTTGGCAACGGCAATGAAACACAGGAGATAGTCATCATGTATCAAAGTGAAGCACCTCCGCACAAAAACCTGCCCATCATGTATGATTTACCCAGTGAGGATGTTAATGAATTAGACTCCACAATTCATCCGCGTCCACCCTGGGAAACCATGCCCACCATGTATGATTTACCTAGTGAAAATCCAGAGGAGCCAGGTTTGCCAGACGAATTTCATGACTTTCAACCGCAATTATTACGGGAAACCTGTCAGTCTCCCATTTATCCCAGGGAGGAAATGTTCATTGGTACAGATTTAAACTTATACTATGATGGTCGTCATTATTCATGGTATAAAAGACCAGATTGGTTTTTAGTCTTAGGTGTAGCTGCTTCCGAAAAACAAGAAGATATGCGCTGGAGTTATGTAATTTGGCAAGAAGGATTAGCTCCATTTTTAATAGTAGAATTATTATCACCAGGTACGGAAGCAGAAGATTTAGGACAAATATTAAGAAGTGCGAATAAACCGCCGACAAAATGGCAAGCTTATGAACAGTATTTGCGATAGCTTCGCTCGCCGTAGGCATCGCCCTACTATGTTATCTTTGATAGATATGAAAATCGCCTCCGAGTATTTCAATTACTGGGGACAAAATATCAAGCAGTGGAACTGGTAGAACCAAAATTCTGGTTTCCTGAATTGGAATTAGGGGTAGGAGTTTGGGCGGGAAAATATCAAGATACAGAAGGTTTGTGGCTACGTTGGTACAATCAAGATGGTGATTGGATTCCTACTTTTGCTGAAAGCGCAGAACAGGAAAAACAACGAGCAGAACAGGAAAAACAACGAGCAGAACAGGAAAAACAACGAGCAGAACAGGAAAAACAACGAGCAGACAAACTAGCTGAAAAATTGCGGGCTTTGGGGGTGAATTTAGATGAAATTTAAAGAAAATTAACTGAAAAGAGTATTAGAATTAGCCAAGCAAACAGAAATAATTATAGCAAAAATCCAAGAGGCGATCGCTATTTTTAGTCAATGGTTAGAATCTCAGGTAAAAGACTTGTAAATTACCCGCTTTGGTCCTTGATGCTTTGGGGGGAAACAAGAATTTAGTCTTGGGATTTAATCTCAAAATAACGTAGTATACTGGGGTTAATCGTATTTAAACGCGAGATGAAATACCTAACCCCAGAACAAGTTTATAAACAATTCGGCTATCACCCCAAGACAACCGCTTGAGGGGGCTGACTTAGGGAAAAAATAGCCGAAGAACAAAATATTTATGAGCCAAATAAGTAGGTTGGTGTTAAAAATTGTCGTTATAGTGAGGGAACTCTTAACTCTTAACTGGGAACAGAAAAGAGGCTTCGCCGTGAGCGTCAGCCGAACGGTTTCGGGCAACTTTACTTTTCGTTACTTATGTCGTTTTTTTTCCGTTCACCTATTTAGTAGCCAATGTGATTTAATAGAAGTATAATAACAAGAGACGTACTGAGTCTAGACCATGAAACTCAAAGTTAAAAATCAGTTAACCGTTACGAGAATCGCCATTTTAGGGACTAAAAAACTAAATACTTGGAAATCTAACGAACTTGATTTAATTGCTTTGCGTTTAGGACAACTACGCTCTGACTTGTGGAATGAGTTCGGCTC